>CAZWME010000031.1:0-16753 GCA_964634515.1 uncultured Pirellulales bacterium
ATAGTAGTACCTGCCGGAAGTGAAGAGAATTTATATTATTATGAATGGGTGCAGGATAATATTGAAAAAGTAAGTGATGCTACCGACGGAAAGGTCGGATACATTCATGTGCCTGATATGGGGCGCCGCGGTTTGAATGAGTTTGTTAAGTATTTCTACCCTCAGATTCGCAAAAAGGCCCTGATAATAGACGTCCGTGGTAACGGCGGGGGGAATGTTTCACCTATGTTGATTGAGCGGCTCCGACGGGAAATTACCATGGTCGATTTTGCCAGGAATACTGCTCCCGAGTCGGACCCGGCGGCCATGATTTATGGGCCTATGGTGTGTTTGGCGGACGAGTTCTCTGCTTCGGACGGCGATTTGTTTACCTATCGTTTTAAGTGGCATAAGCTGGGTAAAGTCGTCGGCAAACGAACATGGGGCGGTGTCGTAGGGATTCGGGGCTCTTTGCCGTTATTAGATGGTGGCTTTCTCAATAAGCCGGAGTTCTCCCGTTATGATGTCCAGGGGCAAAAGTGGATAATAGAAGGATACGGAGTCGAGCCGGATATTTACGTCGATAACGATCCTGCTAAAGAATATGCCGGAATCGATGAGCAATTAAATAAGGCAATCGAAGTTATTCTTGAAGAATTAAAGACACAGGAGAAAGAGATACCCCCACTGCCGCCTTACCCGGTTAAGTGATTTGTGATGAATTGCTGAGTTAAGATTTCTGACGGTAGGGCAACAAGAGAACCTCTTGACTGCGGGGATGAAACAACCACCATTACGTTTCCAAATTTTATCTGCTTTCGTAAACCTATTGGCAATACGATTAAGGATTATGTATAATTTGGTGGATTCTTAAAGATTGTAGATGATTTAATCTTTTAAGGAAATTTTGCACATTTGTCGAACATTTTCCTTTTTTAGAGGTAATAAATGTAATGTTCAGTAGTCAGACATTAAGATTTTTATTTACTATTCCAATTTTCCTTATCTCTCTGACAGTTCATGAATATGCCCATGGCTGGATGGCTTATAGATACGGTGATGACACAGCAGCAAGGATGGGGCGATTGACGTTGAATCCTCTGGCTCATATCAGTTTGTTCGGTACGATTATCCTTCCGCTTCTGGTGGGTTTTGGCTGGGCAAAGCCTGTACCGGTCAACTTTTCAATCCTTAGCCAAAGGCAAATCTTTATGGTGGCTGCTGCCGGACCTCTTGCAAATATTTCGATGGTTCTTATTCTGGCAGTTGCATTCCATTTACTTCATTTATCGGCGATGCCGCGTCTGGGCAATTTTGTTTTGATGGCTATATTTTTCAATATCATTTTAGCAGTTTTCAACCTGATACCAATACCGCCTCTCGATGGTTCAAGAATGGTTTATGCCAGGTTGAAATCTCCCGAAGCTATCGAGATGTATCGTAACTTTTCCAGGTATGGAATGTTTATCCTTCTAGGTCTTCTGCTTCTTGGCGGATTGGAGAGAGTAATTATGCCGCTGGTTTCTTTGTTGTTCTCCTTACTTGGATTGCCTTTTTATGAATAAACTAATGATAAGTTAGAGCCGGGGATTGAGAATGAATAAAATAAAGGGAAAGGATCAGTTATGGCACATTCGGGAAATACGTTTAGCGAAAATGCTCATTTCATGAAGCCCTTACAAAGTCATAGGACAAGTATCAAAGGTGGTACGATTATTAACACCCTGTTTGCTCTGATTTTTCTTGGGCTGATAGGCTTAGGCGTTTGGTGGATTATCAAGAGCTTTGGACAGGCCGGAGAGCAATATACTCAGACAATGATAAATACCAAATACACCGCTGAGACGGTTAAGTGCCAGACAAACCTGCGAACAATTTCCCAGAATATACAAATATATGCCCTCAGCAATGAAGGTTTTCCACCCTCACTTCAGGCTTTAATTGAATGGAGCGGAAATACGCAGTTATTTAAATGTCCCTCTCCTGACGCCGGAGAATATGTTTATATTCCCGGTCAAAATAGCGACATGTCACCTTCGAATGTTATTCTATACGGATCCAAGCCGGTTCATGACGGCCGATGTAGTGTATTACGGCTGGGTGGGCAGATTGAGTTGCTCAGGCCTGAAGAGCTTCAGCAAGCCCTGGCCCAGACACATGCCTCCTTGAGATAATCCGATAGTGTGAGAAATATGCCCCTGTTTTCATCACTACGGTTTATTTTGCCTGGCCGGGGATTTTTTGATTTAGGCAGTACTAAACAGATTTTCAGAATTCTATCCGAACAAGTCCTTTGAAACATCCGGTATTTTCTTGTTTTGGTGACAAAGATTTGATATACTGGAGTTCATACAGAAGCATATTAGGAGGATGCGGCTATGTCTGTGAAAATAAGCCGAACTATATATTTGACAATATCCATACTGTTATTAATGGCGGCGTGCTCAACTGCTGTGGGAAAAGCCGAAGAGTTGACCCGGGATACCACATGGTCCGGAAGCTATATTATTGAGGATACGGTTGTTGTTCCGGCGGGGATAGTCTTGAATATTGAGCCCGGAACGATGGTGTTGATGAAGGAAGCGACCGAGCTTGTCGTATATGGACAACTCCTTGCTGAAGGGACCGAATCCGAGCCAATTCACTTTACACGGTCCGAAGAAGGCGCAATGTGGAAACATATTATGTTCGCTGATGCGTCAGACAGCCGTCTTGTTGACTGCATTATCGAGTATGCCGATAGTGAGGGTGAACACCAGGATTACTACGAGCCGGGCCCAAGGAAGTATCATGAGGCAGTGGTTGTTCTGGCAAGTCATGTTGATATCGAAAAGTGTACTTTTCAGAAACTCCCCGACGATAGCGCGAATGCCGATGGAGATGCAATAGCTGTCATATCGGACGACCAGGATTATCCCGGAGATGCGACAGCGAATATCAGGAATTGCCGGTTCCTTTCAATCGGACAGGGTGTGCATACGAGGTATTCCTATGTTCTCATTGAGAATTGTTACTTTACAGGTAAGCGCGGCGATAACGACGATGTTGATTTATACGGGGAGAGCCTTCCGGCTCCTCTTATAAAAAACAACCTGTTTTTGAATCCCGAACACGATGACATGATTAATCCCACCAAATGTTCGGCAGTCATCATCGGAAATGTGATTGCTGGAAGCGATGATCACGGTGTTGTTCTGCGAGACAGGTGCTTTCCTATTATGATAAATAATTTGATATATGACTGCAGCAGTGCCGGAATCGCGGTGGAAAATTCGTGTGAGGCCCTGCTGGTAAACAACACGATTTTCAATTGCCGAAGGGGCATCAGGCTTTTTGACTTAGGCAGGTGGGGTCCTCCGTACCGCCTGAATCCGGGCGGTGGAACGGCAACCGTGGTTAATTGTATTATCTGGGATTGTCCGCAACCTGTAACCCTGACCGACAGCTCAAATCAACAAATCGAAGACCGAGGTTCTCACATAACAATCAAATACAGCGACATTGAAGGCGGGCAAGATGGCGTATCGGTATCGGGGTGCTATTCGACTCTTTCATGGGGCCAGGGGAATATAAATACTGACCCTCGATTTGCCGATCCGGCTGCCGGTGATTTTCATTTGAAAACCGAGGCCGGTCGATGGGACCCGAACGGCACGAGCTGGGCAAAAGATGATGTCACCAGTCCGTGTATAGATGCAGGCGATCCGAATTCGGAATGGACTTTTGAGATATGGCCGCACGGTGAACATATTAATATGGGAGCGTACGGAAGCACCAAAGAGGCAAGCATGTCCACGAAGCCGCAGACTATGTCGCTTCCGCTTGTCGCGTATATCCATAGTTCCGATATAGAGGCGGCCCAAAGCTTTAAGTCTTTACTTGTTGCCTATGGCTGCTCAACCACATTAATTGGCATAGATGAAATCACGGCTACATCGCTGGATTCTTATGATCTAATCATCGTAGGAAATGACACCGGAATTAGTGCCAATTGGGGTGATATCGAATCTGTAACTGCAATCGAAAGTTCGGGCAAACCTATAGTTGGATTAGGGGAGGGAGGATATGCCTTCTTTGGGAAACTTGAGCTTTCAGTTGGCTGGCCTAATGGGATGCACGGTAGCTATAACAGTATTAAGGTAATAGAGCCAGATAATTCACTTTTCACAACACCGTATGCAATCGATGTCCCGGAAGACTTAATACTTCAACTCTACACGGAAAGCGACTATGTGACTTTGCATCTGCATCCCGTGCCGGAAACGGTAACTGTAATCAGCCGGGAAGTGGATAGTTATGGTTACTATCCTTTGGCCTTGGAGCATAATCGATATCTATTGTGGGGTTTTGCAGGTTCACCGGAGAGCATGACAGAGGTTGGTAAAAGCTTGTTTATCAATCATGTGATTTGGATCGCAAACGCCGGCTGAGATTTTGTGGAGTTATAGAGCGCCGGGGCTAATGGCTCAACAAATCGGAAATTGATTGAATGATTTTGCTATCAATAAAGTCATATCGGTCTTGAGAGCTATTTTTTGTCACCCACAAGCGGCCAGATTTCATCTACCTGAAAATGCACGAGGTATTTATTTGAATCATCGTCGGCTGCACATATCTCCGGCTGTTTCTGTCTGAACATCTCCACTACAGACGTGTTGGTTTCCTCACGAAGTTTAGTCAGATACAATCTCTTGCCGGTGTATCCTTCGCCTTTCTCAACGAACATGTAAGCGGCGTGCGGATTGGATTTGAGATTTATGTGGCTCAAACGCTCCTTCATAACAAATGCGATAGTTTTCTCATCGATAACGTGCGGTTTGGCGTAAATGGCAAGATCAACCATTCCGTCTGAATCAGCAGTGGCCAAAATACCAATACCTTGCGTATGTTCGAAATAATAGGACAAACTCATAACGAAAAGCTCCTTTGAATTATCTGTTTTTCTTAAATAATATTCTCAAGTAACGACTTTTCACCAAAATACTTTAGTTCCGCTCCGCCCGCAATAGTCTTTTTAGAATTACGCCCGTAGAACCTTTGAAGAACAATCAGAAAAATTGACCTTCCGGGACAGACTTGATATTGTATTGGAAATGAATTTCTATTCCGAATGTATCGGCATAACCAGCGATGAATATTGGTAAATTTAGATTGAGGTCAAAGATGATTCGACGTACCATTATAATTGCCAATCGAGTTCTTTTCATTATTTTATTGTTAGTACTGTCGCTGACCTTAAATTGCCACAAAAGCAATGGAATTTATCAGGCCAATGCGCTGGACCTCTTATTTCACTTTAGGCATGTGGAACTCATACGACAGGTTCCGCTGAAGTTTTCCACTTATCATGTGCAGGGACTCGATATCACAGAACAATTTTATTTTGTGACCTCGGTGGATAGAGACGAAAATCGCGCCTGGCTGTTTAAGATTGACAGGCGAAACGCCGACCTGATTTCAAAAAAAGAACTGACTGATGGTGCATTGATTCATCCCGGGGGCCTGCAGTATGACGGCCGTTTCCTTTGGGTCCCGAACGCCGAGTATAAAAGGCAAAGCAGGACAATGGTCTATGGCCTCGACCCTGATACTTTGGAAATACGCACTTCGTTTGAGGTTAATGACCATATTGGCGCGGTTGCTTCTGATGGAAAAAATCTTCTTTATGGAGTAAATTGGGATGCCCTTCATTTCTATACGTGGGACATTGACGGACGAAAGTTAAATAAAGTCGATTCCCCAACCTCAATGGCCTATCAGGACATCAAGTATTTTGCGGGCAAGCTTTTGTGCAGCGGTCATAAGGACGATATTTCCGCTGTGGATATTATCGAGACTGAAAGCTGGACTTTGATAAAACGTTTACATTTGCCGAAAGATAGTTGGAGAAGCACTCTTACTCGTGAAGGTATGGCTTTCGATGGAAACTTGTACTTTCTTCCGGATGATGGGCCCGATTCCCACATTCTGATATTTGACTTACATTAACCAGTCAGTAACAAACCTCATAAACTCCCGGCTAAAATATCAACTAATAGCTTGGATTAACGTTGCCGAATCTGTTATAATAGAGGCTGAAACAAATATCAGCAACATTCATTATATCTCTGTGAAGGAGATGGATGGACGGTATGGGCAAAGAAAAAGGCTTTACACTAATAGAGCTTCTGGTGGTAATTGCCATCATTGCAGTGCTGATGGCGATACTGATGCCGGCGCTGCAGCGGGTAAAGAAACAGGCCAGAGGCGTTGCGTGCCTGAACAAGCTCAAACAATGGGGCTTGTACTTTGCGATGTATGCCGAAGACCACGATGGCCGATTCATGGAAGGGCATACGGCCCAGCCTCAGGCCAATCGGTGGGTCAGCGCGATGGGGGAATACTATAAATGGGATGACGAATTTACATGTTGCCCGAATGCGACGAAACCGTGGGAGGATGAGTATGGTATCAGTGAAGGAGCCGAGGGAACGGACGTCGGTGTGACCATGGCCTGGGGCTACATGAGTGATGATCACTGGGCCAGGCCAATGAAGGGAAGTTATGGGCTCAACGGCTATTGTGTTGATATCCAGTCCGGCAGGGAACCTCGCGGGCAGGCAAATTGGTACTGGCGCGGGCCGGCTGTGGCGGGGGCAGCTTATGTGCCCTTATTTGTGGGAGCCCAGCGCTATAATGGTGTGGTGGATTCAGTAGATGATCCACCGGCATTTGATGGCCAGGAATGGTCTGAAGGTGGTGACGGACGTATGTTACGCTACTGTCTCAACCGGCACGATGGCTTTGTGAACGGGCTTTTTATGGATTTTTCCACCAGGAAAATAGGGCTTAAGGAGTTGTGGACGTTTAAGTGGCATCGGCAGTTCGACACCAGTGGCCCCTGGACAACGGCAGGGGGGTGTCAGCCGAGCGACTGGCCGCTATGGATGAAAAGCTTTAAGGACTACTGAGAAAATATGTCTCTAAAGAGCTATTTTTTGTTGAGATGACTTGATGATAAGAAGTGCATCATATGTGAGGTGCTATTTTTTACGGCAGTGTTATATAAGTGTACCGTGTGCACGCTTTGAAGAATTTATTACCCGCCAAGCGCGTGGTTATGATGTATTATATTAACTGAATATTTTCGAGGAGGTTTATTATGTGTAAGAAAGTAATCTGTATAATCTCATTCATACTTGTGTTAATATTAACCGGCAGCGCTTCAGCCGCAACGTACTTGTGGGACAATGGTGGGCAGGGTAACTTGTGGAATGTCCCGGAGAACTGGGATCCCGATGGTGTACCCGGTGCCGCAGATACGGTCCGAATTACCATTCCAGATGCAAATTGCGTTATTGACTTCTCCGTGACTGCTGAATGCGAGACTTTATATGTTAGCGATAGCGGCTATTTAGATATGACTGGCGGCACCCTTACGAGCAGTGGGCATATTCGCATAGGAGAGCCGTCCGACAGCAATGCCGTTTTTGTTATGAGCGGGGGCACGGTAACCTCGGTTAATGGAAGACTGTGGGTTGGAATGAACGGTAAAGGTACCATCACTATAACCGGCGGAGAGATGAACATTTATGACAAAATCGAAATCGGAAAAAATGCCAGTGGTACTGGTGTGATCTATATGCAAGGTGGGACTGTCACCTTCGAGGGCAGTTCAACCGACCTTGAGATTGCCAAACGTGGGACAGGAACCATATATATGACCGGCGGTGTGATCAACGTCCAAGATAACATCAAATTGGGGCAAGATGGCGGTACCGCGCGGTTGTATTTAGATGGTGGAACTATTAATGCCGATGATCTCCGTGATCCGGAACAGATTTCCGGAGATCCCCTTATGGATATTACAGAGGGTACTCTCACGTTCCCCGGTGATTACAGTCTAACAGTAAACGAATATATCAACAAGGGCTGGCTTGTCGGCTATGGCGGCCTGGGCACAATGAATGTGACCTATGCAGAAGATCTGAATCAGACTACCGTGACGGCAAAGATGCTCGCCCCGGAGTTTGCCTGGAATCCGAGTCCGCGACATTTGGATACGGTTGAGCGGATTCCCGATGGTCCTGCTCTTGGTTGGGTGCCGGGAGTATATGCCGCCTCACATGATGTTTACTTCGGCACAGATCCCAATGCTGTCAATGATGCCAACAATGTTCCCGGGATGTGGCCTCAGTTCAAAGGCAGCCAGGACCCTTGCAGTTATTATCCGGAGCCTCTTGAATTAGGCAAGACCTATTACTGGCGGATTGATGAAGTCAATGAACCGGACCCAAATAGTCCATGGAAAGGCATCGTCTGGGAGTTTACTGTGGCCGACTATATTGTGGTGGACGATTTCGAGAGCTACAATGACATCCCCGATGAGGAGCAGGGCAGCAACTTGGTATATAATACGTGGATGGACGGCTTCGCCGATCCGTCCGTTAACGGATCCGCCATCGGTTATGTTACAGGCTTTTCTCTTGAGACAGAGAAAGTTCATGGTAGTGCGCAGTCGGTTCCATTAGCGTACAACAATACCACTGCGACTTATTCAGAGGCTACGATAAACATCGAGGATCTGACCATTAGCACGGATTGGACTATAGATGATTTTAAGGTGTTATCACTTTGGTTTTATGGAGGCCCGTATAATTCCAGTACAGAACAAATGTACCTTAAGCTTAATGACGCCAAGGTGACATATGATGGTGAACCGGATTATTTGCAGCTAGCCGCCTGGCAGGAGTGGAATATTGACCTTGCGGAATTTGGTATTGATCTTGGTCATGTTACGACGCTTAGTATTGGCTTTGAAAGGATTGGCGCTGCCGGCGGTTTCGGCACTGTATTGTTCGATGATATCCGGCTGTATATGTCAGCAGACCATGAGTAAACACGGTAAGCTGATAAACTACGATAAGGGACTGAATTATCAGCCTTAGGAAATGGGGTAGTGCCGGGCCTGCTTTTACAGGAATAAAGGGCATTATGAAAATCAACAAAGTTGGTTTTACTTTGATTGAATTGCTTGTAGTAATTGCGATTATTGCTCTTTTGATGGGAATTTTGCTGCCGGCAATGCAAAGGGTCCGGGAAGCTGCCAAGCGAGTTGTCTGTTCCAGCCAGGTAAAACAGACAGGCTTGGCCGTGACAGCTTACGCATCGGACAATGAGAATAATATGCCGGCTTATAACTCCAATAACACAAATTCCAATCCGTATTTGTTGATTCACTCTTATGCTCTGTATCGGAGCGAAAGTCTCTATGTCGATCCCGCTGGGAAGCCCCTTCCCATGAAACTGGCCCTTTTATATGAAGGAAATTACATAGCGGATCCGAGGGTATTTTACTGTCCCTCGAATAAAAATCTACTCTACAGGTTTGAGTCTTACAACAGCCCGAAACCATGGGGCAGACTTCCCCAGAATTTTAATACCTTAGACGGACAAGGACACAATCAATGGGTGCGTATGGGATATACGTATCTCCCAATAGACCCGAAAACTCCCAAAAACAGCAGCACCGGCATGCCCGATGAAACGGCGAAAAGAATCGATTTGCTCGATCCTTACATTCCTTATATGACCGACTTAATACGTCACAAACACCAGATAAGCCATAAGAGACAGAAGAATAATGCGGTCAACGCCCTTTTCAAGGACGGCCATGTTACATTATGCAATGACCAAAGGGTCTTCGATAATGATGTATGGGATAGGATGGAAAACGGTTTGGTACCTGAATTAACGGCCAACTATATAGTATTCCAGTTGATCGGTAGTAAGGGGCTTGACATCGACGGGTAGAATTACAACGGATATTGCCTTCAACGTCACTACTTATCTGCCGTAATTGTGACAGGGATGTCCTTTCGTAAAAAGCAGCACACTTCCCCCTCGTCTTCACAGACATAGTACAAAGCGTAAGCATTTAATTTGGATGTTCCCCCTGCTCCGGCCTCGGCGCGGACCTCGAACTCAAGTTGCCGCGGCTCTGAAGTCTCCGGCCGGTCGCCTTGCGGGACAGTCAACAACTGGAGTTCCACCATCCGGCCGCCGGGTGCATCGACCAAGAGCTTCAAAGGCCCGGCCTCGTTGTTTCAATGCGCCGCTGCCGGATATACTGGTTGGGCTTCAGCACCCGGGCCCTGGCCCGATGGTTCACGACTGCTTGAAAGTCGCTTGAGGCTCGCTGCCCGGAATCGTATCGAAGGCGATAGCAGACACCAAGACAAAAATGCGCATCACCATCGTCCTGATTGGTCTGAATCGCCTTTATTGTTCCGGACCTGCAGTGAAAAATACCATGCTTCTTTTGTTAAATAAATCATAAAGAAGGGACTTATGTCTAAATCCGGTTTTTATATTTTCTTGTGATAAGTTTATTGTTGTCCGGAAACGATGTCCCTGAATATTGCAAACTGCACGTCGAACACTTTCCGCAATTCGTCATCGGGTACGACGTCACCGGTGACGCCCATATAGGCATCTGCAAATCGCGAACTGAACCCGACAACTGTAACTGTCCCCTTGCCGTGACGGGCCCTTGCGATGACCGGTACGTTTGTTACCGACGCAATTGCCTGTCCTCCCTTAATCTCGCAGGTTGAGTCGATTTGTATCACAGGCCAACTCTCCGGCGCTTTCAACTGGCCCCCAAGCTGCATGTTTGGAGTTACACTTAGCCCAAACGGATACAGCAAGCTGTTTGCGGTTGAGCCTGTATTTATCGGAGAGTCCAGGATGAGCACTTTACCGCCCAGCTCGACATAATTGACCAGCTCCTCGCGGAAATTATTCGTGACTGTCTGATTGGGATCCATAAACACCACAAGGTCACCGGTCAGTGCTTCAGTGCCGCTCCTGCGGGATGTGAAGTAACCGAGGCGCAGTATCCACCGTTCGAAAATCCCGAAACCTTTCTTATTTCCGGAGATGAATCCGCTCCTGGACAAAGGGCCGTTACATACGGTACGATCAACAGCAACCTGAACCATCGGGCGAACGGCCTTTGGAAGGCTCATGGAATTCCGGTGAATTGCTCGTGTACCTGCTGCTGCGATTGACCAGCCGAACACCAACGAGCAGACTACAACCAACCAGGCCACGCTCCATTTCCGGCAGAGCACAAGTCCGTAGGCAAGAAGTGGAAGCCCCAAAATGATTAGAAATAATTGTATCGGGTAAGGGCTGTTGTGGTGATTGAGCCATTCGAGCATGCCGAGCGTTAACTCAGCCTTTCCGGGTTCGAATGTAGCGAAATTGGAAAAAATTGTCGAATCAGTAAAAGCTGCGACTCGGCCGGCGCCGCGATTAGTTGTCCACAATTGCACGAAAGCGCCATATCGCATCTCTGCCCGGTCTTCGACCTGAGGATAAAAGTTGCTTGCGTGATAATCAGCCAGAAGATTTTTGAGGCCCGTAGAACGAATGGCCGCACGGCCGGGACTTAGTCCGGGGCTAACGGAGCAGGAAACCGCAAAATCGAGCGGCGGCATCTCCTGGACTATTGGGTGGGGCACTAACGGCGGATTGTATAATTGAGTAAAAACCGTATCGATACCGAATAAACAATCGTAACGAAAACTGAAACCGAAAATCTTTGCTATATCATTTATATTTGTGCCGGTATGGAAGACATTTGTGTGTTCGCCCATGAGCAGCAGACCTCCGCCACGTTCGACAAATCGTTCTATTGCTGCTATTTCTTTCTGTTCATATCGTTCGGTCGGTACCTTTACGACAAGGACATCGCAATTCATAAGAATCGTATCGTTGATAGCAGTCTCAAGGCGGTCTGTCTCATAGAAGTGTGAAATGTAATCGTAGATGCAGTAAAAGTTGTATCCGGAGTCATGCCCGTACCATTCCGTATCAAAGGCTTTTTCGGTTGGTTCCCATGTGGAGTGATATTCATCGATCCAAACCCGGCCTTCTTTGCGCCGACCCTGCACATCCAAAAGCGCACCCATAATCAACATGAAGCTCCCTGCAATGGTCAGGGCAATTGCCCTGAGATGTTTTGGACGTTTCACACCTGGTTCCGAAACAAATGCCCGCTGTCCACCAAACGGTGTGTGAACGAACCGCAGACTTAGAAGGATGGGGCCCAACAGAAGGACCATCAGCAGCCATGGATTCCAGAATTGGTTTATTAAAACGAGTTCTGCATCATATTCGGTTCGAAGTGCCCGATGCATAAAAATCGATATCAATATGGCTGTGCGAACAGGCAGCCAGGCGGCAATTAATATGACAAAAGCTGTCAGACGTTTTCTTAAACGAGGTATTTGTTTGCCTGTATGCATCGGCGGTTGTTCAGGTACGGGTGATGGTTGGCTTGCAGATTTCCAGAAACACAGCATCGCAATCCCGCCGAACAGGAAGGCTAATGTTGGTGGGTCTAAAAGCAGTTCCCAGGTAGTCCCAAGACAATGGGAGTTTCTCGGAGTGTATAAGGCAAGATTAGTGCCGGCCAATCCCGCCTGGATACCTAACAGCCGTGAAATCGAATAAAGCAGACCGGGCCATGGCCACGGAAGCTCATGTGATCTTGCAGTGACGTACTCGTAGCCGAGAATCCCAAGGGATTGTACTGTCAGAATGATTCCCCCTAATATGAACGCTGAGGCAAGAACTCCGGGCCAGCGGCGGGGAATTGGTAAGGCACCAAGTACAAGGCCGGCAAAGACAAGCAATAGTGCCATACGGTACGGCCACGGCGCCAAAAAAACAGCGGGAAGCAGCAACACGGCTGCTGCTGTTGATTCGATAACTATTGGCCTGCGAATGTCCACGCCAATGAGTAGTGCTGTTCCGGCCGATACAAATATTACCCAGAACAGCAACTGGGCATTGTGGTAGTAGCTAAGCCCAAATAGCCACGAGGTACTCAATAACGCTAAGCCAATCCAGGCCCGTTTCAATTTGCTACCTCCCGATTCGGCATATTAGATGTTGTCCCATTATTTGCAGATTCAGGTTGACTTCCAAGAGACGGTGGAATCCACATCTCCTGGTCTCGAAGTTGTGTAATGAACCATCGCCAGAAGTCGGCGTTCTCACGCATACCTTCGAACGGTTCTCCTCCTTCCCATTCGAGATTCTTGTTGGCAACAAAGCATGTATCCCCAATGACCACAACTTTACCAGCTCCGAGTTCACGTAAAGTGATAACAGGCAAATTGTTGAGTCCGTATGTGATTACCCGGGCGGTTGGGTCGTTACAACTTACCGGCCAGGCTACGTGAAAACGAACATGGACACGTTGGGTTCCATCTACTGACTCTAAATATGGAGATTTGAAGTGTCCCATGACTTCAGGTTCAACAGGATTGGGCCCGGGATTGCCGATGCTAAATCCAAGCGTCGAAAGCAGTGAACGGCTGGGGCCCGCCTCGTCCAGTCCCGCCATAAGAATGAATGTCCCGCCGTTAAGCACGAATTGTCTTATTGCGGTTTGTTCGGTCCTCGAAAAACTTCGCGAAGGCGCAACAGATACCAAAAGGTCCGACCGTATAAGCCGCTCGGCAGTCAACTCTGGAAGAGAAAGAGTAAGATATCCGTTCCGCATCAGTGTAAGAATAAATCCCCCGATACCTTCAGGACGCCAGGATTCTCCGCTGTTTGCTTCCAGGTGAGATGTGTCGATGTAAGCCAGGTTGTTGGGTGATTTATAGCGCCCATCGGGAAGAATCTGACTGGCGCTGCGGCTGATTGCTGTAGAGGCGGCAAGTGAGCCTGCTAAGCATAATGTCACTAAAATAATTCTGCCCTCACTTGTTTGACGGATCAAAAGGCCCAGGAGCAGTCCACAACTCAATATGCCGAGAAGCTGCCGCCATATCGGATGCGCGTTTCTTTTGCCGCCGGCCAGGTAACCAAACAGTTGCGAATTGAAAACATGCGAGCTGACGTTGATGCCGTTCGTCAGGCCCGAAGTGTCACCAAATGCAATGACGCGTCCTTTTCCGAGTGGCTGCTCGGCCGCGAGAATCAGGTCGCCGAGTTTCTCGCCTGAATCGTAATGACCGTTGCCCATCATAGCCCGGCCGCTTCCTTCATCTCCCATGTCCGACCATCCCCACCGTCCGATTAACAATGGACGCGCCGGCCAGCTTGTTTCGAGAGAAGCACCAATAACCACACCAAACTGATTGCGTTCGTCAGGGACACCTGTTGTCGCCGGGTGCGCAATCGCCTCGTATGACTGCAACCAGCCGCCAACCGTGAATGTGCCCGAATCGAACTCGACTCGTATTGAAGTCGGCTCAAGCACTTCATTGAAACGATTGTTTCCGTTCTCGTCCCGGGTAGTGTGCTCGCCCATTACCAGAAGTGAGCCGCCACGATGTACAAAATCCCATATGCGTTCAAGCTGACCCTCGGCCCAGGGGTCGTCAGGGAAAAGCAGCACTAAAGCATCGGCATCCTGGAGGTCCTTATCTGATAAATCGGGCGATATAAGGCTGCTGGCTCCAAGGCTTTCGATAAAGACCGGAAGCATTCCATACATTCCACTCGAAAGTCTGCCATACTGGCCGTGTGTTGGTTTAAGCCAGTTGAGAAATCCCTTCTCATAGAAAACAATCTTTTTGCCCTGAAGGTCCGGCTTGCCGGGGTAAAGAGCAATGATAACAGGTAACAGGATGGCCAGGACAGGGGCTCCAAATCGCAGTATATACTGGTTTCGGGTATAGGCCGCAGAAGCTTTTATATCATTCTGCTCAGTTTCCCCGGGCCCGGCAGACCATCGAAGCATAGCTGAGACGGTGAGCAGGTGTATCACACAAGCTAATACGGGCAGGTTCCACGGTATGGCTTTATGGAACAGGACCGCCCAGGACCAGCCTGTTTGTGCGGCAGGTTCGGCTACTGGCGATAGTAGCTGCTGGGTATATGACATTACAATAAGATAACATATGTGGCCGCCAAGGATCGCCGCAAAACTATAGACCGCCCGTTTCTTCCCTGGTTGCCGGCTGGATGCCAACCAGAAAATCCAAAGCACACTCATAAGCACCAGGAAATCGAGACCGGCAAAAGTGGACCCGACATATATAGGTTGATGACTGATGAGGCCTCCTATGTTTCCAAGAGCACGGCCAAGCAAGTCGGCCATCGACCATACCAAAGGGATACATGTGCAGGCCATGCGATAGATGCCAAAGACCGCAACAGCAGCAGAAACAATGCACAGCATCTTCTTTGCCTGTCCACGGAAGGTGGCCGCAAGAGAAGCCAGAACAAGCGGGACGCTCATTATATTAATAACCGGTAGGGACGAGGCTATCATGTATGTGGCAAGACCGGCTGTTGCCAGTAGCATAAAAAGACCTTTGCTCCCTCGCCAGGGGAAAGGACGCTGCGCAATGATTACAACGCCCAAAGCCGCCAATGTCAGCACCCGTCGTAATGGATGTGCTAATAATCCCGTTGAGCCGGCCGCAATCCATGCAGCCGCAAGACCGGCTATCACTGCGATTACGGGCCCCGGCGCCGCTGTTGTACCCTCTGGGCAATCGGTGGTTGATTCTTCGGTTTTTCTTTGTTTATTTCTAACCACTCGGTGGATTATAGCTCATATCATACCCTGTGCAATAAGAAAAAATTGTGTGTGGGATGATTGATTGTGAGAATTGATATTTGGATTGTCACCTTTCCCGGAATATACTTTGCTTTCTTATTCGGCGCATTGGCCTCGGGATACAATATGAGCGTTTCTTTGCTTCATAATAGATGAGAGATGCAGACAAAACAGAAAGAAATTTACGGTCCTAAAATTCCTTAACCGGAAAATGTTTGAACCATTGCGTTGGTGACTTAACGCAATGGTTCAAATTCAAACTGAAAAATATTTTTTTTTGTCCCAAACGTCAGGGCGATTTTGCTAACAATATCCGCGGCACAACAGTTGGGCACTTCACGTCTATCGCCGGACATTCTGCTATAATAAGATAGTACCTTGTTCCTGCCACTATATCCTGAGCCGTTAGAGGTCCCGGGCAACCTCCCGTTGGTGAGCGGGGCGGACATCTGCTCTCATCGTAGGGACACGCCGTAATCACCGGAGGACAGACTGTGTATACTGAAGTACATTGAGTAGGAACAGGCGGGCAAACTGACAGCTCAGCCGGGCAGCGGGTCCGCAATGAGGGACACCTGGTATCTACCGCAGGACACCATGTCGATTCTACCGGGCAATTTGTTTCCGAGAGCGGACATTTTGTTTTCGAGACAGGACACTTTGTCTGCTCGGAGGGGCATTGGGTATCCATCGCTGGACATGTCGTTTCCACTACCGGACATCTCGAAGTTGTCGACGGACATTTCGTTATTTCAACCGGACATTTAGTTGGTTCTGAGGGGCATTCGGTATCCATCGCTGGACATGTCGTTTCCACTACCGGACATCTCGAAGTTGTCGACGGACATTTCGTTATTTCAACCGGACATTTAGTTGGTTCTGAGGGGCATTCAGTATCTAAAGCCGGGCATGTCGTTTCCACGGCCGGACACCTCGAAGTTGTCGGTGGACATTTCGTTATTGCGACCGGACACTTTGTAGGCTCTGGAGGGCACCTTGTCTCAGAAGGTGGGCATTCAGTCTCCACTGCTGGACATCGAGTTGGTACAGGCGGACACTTTGTGGGCTCTGGAGGGCACCTTGTCTCAGATATGGGACATTGGGTATCTCCTCCTGGACACTGAGTTGTTACAGGCGGACACTTTGTAGGCTCTGGAGGGCACCTTGTCTCAGATATGGGACATTGGGTATCTCCTCCTGGAC
>CAZWME010000032.1:0-16566 GCA_964634515.1 uncultured Pirellulales bacterium
TAATCCTTCCAGCTTTGTACGTTAACGGTATCCAATAAGTACGCCTGTCTTTCGTCGGCCTTTTCCTGTTTGAATTTTTGCCACAGCAAATCTACTTTTTCACATCCGTCCTGAAGTTTGGCATCAGGCTTAAATTTTATATGAACAGCGCTGACCCTCTTGACCGACCGATTCATACCACACAGCTCCTGGGCCTGTTCGAACGGCAGGTAGACTAATGAAGCGTCCACACGGGCCAGGCCGCTTCGTGAAATATCGCTGTAGTAAAAAGTTTTTGTATTAACAAGACCGGCACCGGCTTTTGACAAAGCGCCTCTTGAAGTTAGCGGAAAACAGCTTATGGAAAAAGCCGCACGCATCGGGCTCGAAGCAAAAAAATATTGGCTATTGACATCACGCCTTAGAGCAACATCAATCCCCAAAACGCACCCCAAAAGATTCGGGTCATAGGATGGTTCAAAAGCCCTGGAAACATCGGATGTACGGTACTTCAATGTTTTACCGAAACCGGTAACCCAGCTATGCCTTACCGGCTCAATGCCCATAATTTCAAGACCTCTGTTTTGTACTGAACCTTTTGGGCTTAAAAGTCCATAGCTCTTAATTACAGGCGAGACAGCCCGGACAAAATCATTCTGCTGCTGAAGTATATTTACAAATTCTTCATAATACGCAAAGCCGACTAATGATTCTGTCCCGACGACACAATCTCCCACAAAATTGTAGTTTTTTTGCTTAAAATCACTCACTAGGCCCGTCATTACGGTCATCACTACGACAACGATAAAAACGCAAAGCGCAACTGCAAGCACAGCAAAGTGCGTTATGCGTCTTTTAAGAAAATACCTCAATGCAAGAACAATCTTGTGCATATTTCAATCACACAGAATTTTCATTATTCATATCTTAGAATCTTAACCGGCTTCGTCGCGGCGGCGACAATCGCCGGTATTAACGTCCCAATAATCGCCGCCACAATTGCCAACAATACGAAACTCAAAGCCCAGAACCAATTAACCTCATCGGGTATTTTGCTAAACATATATACGCTACTCTTCCAGAGCTTGAGTCCGAAGATTATGCTTATCCACTCCTCAATCGTATTGATGTTCTTTGTAACAATATATCCCAGCAAGACCCCAAACAACGAACCGATAAATCCAACACAGGCGCCAAACCCGACAAAAATCCAGGCCACAGAGCTTCCCGCCGCTCCGCAGCTTTTTATTATGGCAATATCCTTTTGCTTAAGCCTGACTATCATATAAAATATGCAGAAAATCAGCAGAACAACACCAAGGCTCACAACACCAAATATCAACAACAAAATACCCATTTGCTTTCTATACGCCTCAACAAATGGTCTTTGTATCTGTTTGGCCGTTTCAATTTCCGTATATCTTATAAGGTATTCGTCAGCTCCCAGCTCATCTTCAACAAAACTCCGCCAAACCCCTCGAATAACCGCCACAGCTCCATCGGCGTCTGTATCTTTAGCCAGTTTTATTTGAATCTGGCTGGCAAGCGGTAATTCCTCCTCAGGGTATAAATATTTTCGCAGTTCTTCTATCGGCAGATAAACACAACCTTTATCAAATTGATGGACTCCGGTTTCAACGACATCTGCAATGGTAAATTTTATCACTCTTCTTTTAACTTCTGTTCTTGTTCGGCTGTTCGGGTCTTCCGGGGATACGGTCCCGGTAGTAAGAACAACTTCCTTACCTAACATCTTTTGAACCGCCTCAATATCGTATTTATCGGTTTTTTCATCGGGATCGGCTAAAACCCCTATTCCCACAAATCCTCCGATATTGTTTTCAGAGCCTTGTATCTTGAAAGATGGTTTACCGTCGGAACCTCTTTGTTTGAGCAAAAAACGGTCAAAACCCATCACTTTTACTCGTCGAACGGGCTCAATACCCCAAACAGCTACAGCACGCACATTGCCCGTGCCCAAATGTAACAGGCCCTCGGCCGACAGCATCGCCGTTGCCGCCTCGACCGCCTCTGTTCGCTCCAAGCGTTCAATAAACTGCCCGTATTTTGCAAACTTGGCCGAAGGGTCAAGAACGACATCGCCTATTGCCTCAACCGCCGCTTGTTCGAATACATTGATAAAACCGGAGAACAGGCTGGAAACGATTATCAGTAATGACACAGAAAGCGCAACGGCAGCGATGCTCAGAAATACTATCTTTTTCTTGCGAAGATAGCGCAGCCATAAAAATATTTTCAACATCACATTTGCCGTAAGTATTTAACCGCTAATGTTCATCCCCGAATTTTGCCCGAGGTTCAAGTCTAAGCTTTTGCAGGTCTCAGTAGAGGAAACAGCACCACGTCACGAATGCTCGCAACACCGGTCAGCACCATAATCAATCTATCAATCCCAATACCCAACCCCCCGGCCGGAGGCATGCCGTATTTCAACGCTGTGATATAGTCCCGGTCCATCTTCGTCAGTGATTCTTCCTGCCCTCGAAGCTGAGTACGGAAATTCTCATATTGCTCGGCAGGGTCATTGAGTTCCGTATAAGCGTTCGCCAATTCCATCCTTGCGATAAACAATTCAAACCGCTCCGAAAATTGTGGATTGTCCTTTCTGCGTTTTGCTAACGGACACAGCACCGCCGGATAATCTATCACAAATGTCGGGGCGACCAAATTGTCCTCGACAGTGGTCTCAAATACTTCATTGACAACCACCGCATCATCCACATCCGCTTCAAGTCCGAGCTGTTTTGCTTTTGCCCGGACGGCCTGGATGTCATCAATATCGCAGCCGCTGTATTCTTTCAGCAGCTCTGAGTATGTAGCCCGACGCCACGGCCGGGTAAAATCTATCGTCAAATCACCAAACTTTACGTGCCGGCTCTGGCAGTATTTCTCCACACAAAGTCCAAAAATATCCTCAGTCAAATCCATCATTACATTGTAATCGCCGTAGGCCTGATACACTTCGAGCATAGTAAATTCCGGATTGTGCTGCCGGCTCAATCCTTCGTTGCGGAAATTTCGATTTATCTCAAAAACTTTCTCCATTCCTCCAACGAGCAGTCTTTTTAGAAACAACTCCGGCGAAATCCGCAAAAACAAATCCATGTCCAGACTATTATGATGTGTTATGAAAGGCTTTGCCGCGGCCCCTCCGGCTATAGTCTGCATCATCGGAGTTTCGACTTCCAAAAACCCTTTTGATTTGAGAAGCTCTCGAATTGTATAGACGATTGCGCTGCGGTTTTTGAAGCGCTCCATCACTTCAGGATTAGCCCACAAATCCACATATCTCTGCCTGTAGCGCTGGTCAATATCCGCCAGACCGTGAAATTTCTCCGGCGGCTGCAGCAGGCACTTGCTTAGAAAAACAACATCGTCCACCCATATCGTAATTTCACCGGTTTTAGTCCTTCCCAACTGGCCGGAGGTACCGATTATGTCACCAAGCTCCAGCAATTTCGCAAGCGACCACTGCTCAGTCAGAAGCTTTTTGCTCAAGCCGACCTGTATAGTACCGCTTCGGTCTCGCAAAGTTATAAAAATCAGCTTCCCAATGTCCCTTAACAGCACAATCCTGCCGGCACATTTGGCCTGCTGGCTCTCGTCTCCGTCCTTAAATCTCAGCTTGATATCCTCGGCCGACTCGGCTCCCTCATACCTGCCTCCGTAAGGGTCAATGCCTAATTCTTTAATACGTGACAGTTTCTCCTGTCTTTGTTTCTCGAACTTGTTTGCCTCGTTAGAAACCTCTTCTTGCATCATATTCTTATAATTCCTTTTACACTCCCAATTGTAGAATTTCTAACGTGGCATATCCTCTACGCTCGTGACATTCACATATCCATAGCCGTGAGTCAATTGTGCTGAGCCAGCGCCGGAGCATCAGCCTGAATCAATTTACTCCTGACAACCAAAAGACCAACCGCCAATTGCGGGTCAGCCTCAAGAGTTTCCTCTATAGTATGTTTGTTCTGCTTATGGTTGGCGTTATTGTGGTTTGCCTGAACCAGCACGTCATTATCCCTCTGCATTTCAATCATTTTTTTAAGTTCATTGCTTTTCAGCTCAACTACGACATCCGGCCCGACACCCCAATCTTCTCTACCAAGTTTTTTCACTGCTTCCCGGCTTTCAACCCGCTGATCGGAAGGCAAATGGTAATGCGCCATCGTATATTTCAACCGTGCTCCTTCATTGGGATAGCCCGTTATCCCCTGCACGCTGCCTTTGCCGTGTGTCCTTGTGCCTACCAGAATTGCACGTTTATATTTTTCATCCGCCAGCGCACCGGCCACAATCTCCGAAGCACTGGCCGAGCCGGAATTTACCAGTATAACAAACGGATAATTCGGATGCGTGTTTCTCTCGTGAGCATTCTCATAAATCGGCATTCTACCAAATCCCGGTTGTCGCTTGACTATCAGTCCTTCTTCTATAAATTTATCAACTACCGCAACTGCGCTGTCTAAAAGACCTCCACTGTTGGACCGCAAATCCAGAATCAATCCCTTCAAACCCTGCGATTCGAGCCGAAGCAATACCTTCTCTAATCTCGCAGCGCTTTCCGCGGCAAAACTCGTGAGGCGGACATAACCGATCTTGTTCTTTTGGTCAATCATATATCGCCATTGCCCCGAATCGGTCCTTTGCCAGCCGCGAATTGTAGGCACAACTATCCTGTCTCTGATTATCGTAATATCCTTGGTCTTTTCTTCGCCGGGCCGTTCTATTGTCAAAACAACTTTTGTCCCTTTCGGACCCGTTATCTTATGAACCGCACAGCTAAGCGTCATATCCCTAGTTTTAAGCCCATCCACCGCTTGTATTATGTCTCCGGCATCGAGCCCGGATTTGTATGCCGGCGTATCAGGCAGCAGGCTCGCCACCGTCAATAATCCTTTGGGCTTCGAAATCTCTATCCCGATACCGGTAAACTCACTGGTCATCATCTTTTCAAAATCCTGCACCTGCTTGGGCCAGATTATCACCGTATAAGGGTCAAGTGTCGAAAGCGACGCCTCTGCAAACTGCGCAATCAATATTGATTGCGGCAAATCCACAGTCGTTTCGTTCAGCCGTAGAACCTTATCAAAAATCTCTATAAACTTTCGCTTGTCAAGGCCCCTGGAATCTTCAGAAGCCGACCTGACTTCATCCGACAGAGCATCTAATGAGGCCGACCAGGCTGCAAGCTTCCTACGATCAGGCGGCACAAAGAGCTCTGCATCAGAACTGTTCGCCTCGGTCTTTTGTGCATCCGGACTAAATCGGGACGATGTCCCGACTACCTCTGCCAACAATTCGCACTGCTCAATAGCTTTAGCGGCCATTTGGTTGTAATCAACAACATTGACGTAATAGAGGTCTAAGAAAACAATCGTTCGAATAAACATCTCTTTCTTAATGCCCGAAAAACGCTCCTGGCGTGTTTCACAGGGACTATCCTCAAAAGACGCTGCAATAGCAGCCTTATCCAGAAGCTGGTCGGCATAATCTGAATACCCCTCATAGTCAGGATCTATCGCCATCAACCAAACGTAGCAATTTGTGTATGCCTCAAGCCATTTTCCCTCTATCTCTAATTCGGCGGCCTTATCTATAGCTTTTTGCATTATACCTTTTAAGGCCGAATCAGACAGAAGCTTGTCCTTCTGCTGCTCGTCTGCAAACTCACACGCCTGGTTGATGGCCGAAAGCGCATCAACAATATCATTGACATCGTTTATGTCATCAATATCCTTCTCAGCCTTAAATTTTTCCAGTTCTTCCAACTGCTCTTCATAAGCAGCCTTTAGTGCTATACGGCGCTTCTCTTCTGTCACTTCATACTCGGAAATAACATTCACCAGTTGGCTGATTGCTGCACTATTAGATTTATTGCTTCTCTTGACAAGCCCTCGCGCGCCAGCAAAATCACCTTCATAAATCTCTGAACAAATCCTTTCTATCAGTACAGCAGACTCACCTCCAACCGTTACCGACGCGGACTGCAGCACTACTGCATTGTTCGTGCGAGCCGTAAAGCCATAACAGACAAACAATAAAAATGCTGCAACACAGCATAGACCAATTAAATATGTCCTTTTCATCCCCAAAACCCCGTTTCTCGAATTTCGTAAAAATAAGTAGCCCATTTTCTATTTCCGTTTTTCTAATCCCAGATTTCCACTAATACACTATCAATCATCCAAGACTATTTTGCTTTCTACAAAGCAAAGCAGCAGGAAGCACAGACCATCTATACGCATTCGGCCGCTTTTCCGGCGCAGCCCAAAACGTGCAGCTTATGCTTGACCATCTCCTTAATAGCCGCTCTGCCCGGTCCCAGATACTTACGCGGGTCAAACTCGCCGGGTTTTTCCGCAAATACCTGCCTGATCTTCGCCGTCAGCGCCATTCGCAGATCCGTATCAATGTTCACCTTACAGACTGCCATCTTTACCGCCTTGCTGATGGCATCCTCGGGCACGCCCATTGCATTCGGCATATCCCCGCCATATTTATTGATAAGGTCTTTGAACTCCTTCAGCACACTGCTGGAGCCGTGCATAACCAGCGGAAAGCCGGGCAGCTTCTCTGATATCTGCTGTATAACATCAAAAGCCAGCTTTGGTTCCTTCTTAAACTTGTAGGCACCGTGGCTGGTACCTATAGCTACCGCCAGGGAATCCACCCCTGATTTTTCGACAAATTCTTCGACCTGATTCGGGTCGGCCAGGTGTTTGCTTATATCATCGTCCGAGACACCAACGACGTCTTCCTCGATACCACCCAACTGGCCTAACTCGGCTTCAACTACAACATCCCGGGCATGAGCGTACTCAACCACCTTTTTCGTAACCGCGATGTTTTCCTCAAACGGCTTGTTTGAAGCATCTATCATTACCGAGGTAAAACCATCATCGACAAATTGTTTACAGGTCTCAAATGTATCACCGTGATCAAGGTTAATCGCGATGGGAATATCCGGATTTTCCTCCACTACCACGTTAATAATCGCCTTTAAATAGCTTATTTTGGCGTATTCGCGTGCGCCTCTCGAAACCTGCAGGATAAGCGGGGCCTTTTCTTCAGCCACCGCATCAATAATACCCTGCGTGATTTCCATATTATTCACATTGAACGCCCCAATTGCATAGCCGTTTTTGTAAGCCATCTCGAACATCTTTCTGGTATTAACCAATGCCATAAAATTCTCCTTAAATCCCATAAAATTATCTTAAGGTTAAAAAAAATATTTAACCAAACAATCTATACACTCATAAATATCCAATATCGGACATTAACACGGTCCGAATCAATAATAAATTTAGTACTGAGCCGAACCGCTCGTTCCCATATATCTTCTCGAGCCAATCGCCAAATCGGGCACTCCCTGAGGCCAGATACTAAATACTATGGCCTGCCTGTCTAAAGAGGCATCGGCGCTATATGTAATACCACAGTATATCCTGTGATACTGCCTTATCAGCGTTAAATCACTCTTTACAGTCTTGCCATAGTCAAAATCAAGCTGTCCGGAATAAACAAGGGTGTATCGCGGGTCGAGCACGTAGGTAGCCGCAAAAGTAAGCGCATTAGAGCCATGTTCACCGAATCCATTGTCAAGCCGTCTTAAATATCTGCTGCCTATATAATAACTCAAATCAGGCCAGCGCATGTGCGAAAAACCAACATTGTATTGCTGTACCACACCGCTTTGTATATCAAAATTCATATCAGAGAGCACCGCGGTTGTATCACTCAGATGCCACATATAGTCGGCGCCGAAATAATTGCGTCTCGGTCCGAATATATCACCGTTGCGCCTGTCGTATCTTTCTTGCGGGTTCAACCTTGAGTTGAATCTGTTCAGCAGTGGAATAAACGGCTTGTTCCAGATAAACCTGTCCGCTCCTGCCGTTGCCGCTGCGTCATCGGAATCATTCACCCAAGTAACGTTCGTATCCAGCCACATCCAGTCCACGGTTCGCATATTATCACCGGTGCCTCTTTTTGTTTGCAGCCTCTGAGAAATACCTACGCTCAAGGTATCACGTTGTTCGATAACGGAATCGTTTTCAGTGTAAGACGCGGCCGTCAAATACGGCCTGATAATATGCCTAAGCTGATTTAAATCCCATATTTGCGATTTAACACCGGGAAAAACTTTCCAGTATGGCTGGGATGACACACGGACGCCGGCTTCTCCAAACCAAACTTCATCTTCCCTTGGCCCGGTTCCGCCGTCAAGCTCACTGTAAAAACCCAGTCCGTCTTCATACGCCATCGTCCCCGCCACAAAAGGTACAACCTTCGAGTTGCCAAACATCAAAGGCATATCAATCTCGTTTCTCGTTGTTATGAAGGAAAAAAACTGCTGTGGACCGACCGGTGCGCTCTCCATGTATCGCTCACGAAATCGGCCTACCTGAGTGTCGCTGTAGAATGTCAGACTATCGTCGAGAAGCGACTGACCCGTCCAGTGAAACTCGGCACTGGGTAATTCTTCAAGCTCATCGACAAAATCGTTGATTCGCACCTTGCTCAAAAGGGAAAGACCCCAGTTGTCCTCGATACGCTTCATGTGAATGAGCGTTTCCTGGTCCTTACCTACATTAAACTCGCCTCGATGAAAACTCTCCAGAAAATGCTCATCAGATAAATAACTAATCTCGGTAGTAAGCTGCCAGTCAAAGGGTAGAAACTGCCTGTGCCGCCAACTGAACCGTCCTCGGAGATCTCTTTCCGGCTCAAGATGTTTCCGGCTGATGTGTCTGCCAAGACGGTCCTGTCCTCTGTCGTTAATTATATAGCCTATAATCCTGCCGAAATAATCCTCTTTCGCATAATCGACCTCTATCCCGCTGCCGAAGCCGCGTTTGCTGTAATAATCCAGGGAAAGAGTGCTGTCGGTACCCTCGGGCTCTTCCAGTCCTAAAAGCCGGGCCAGGTACCATTGCGTCTCAACCTGTGTCCCCCACGTATTGTCCCTGCCAACGTGCGCAGTTTTAAGCGGAGTATCAGGCCTTTGCAGATTACTGCGCATCAAAGGCCAATAGAAAATTGTTTTATCATGCAACTTCAAACGCACATCATGCATCTGGGCATCGAAACTGCTCCTGGGTGTTTCACCCTGCTGTTCCTCAAGACTCGTCGTATCTGTTATAATCACTTTCGAAGCGTTAAATGAAAGCTGAGGCACATAAAATTCACTCGTTGTCAAAGTTATATTTTCGGCCCCAAATTTATTCTCCGCCAACTGTCTTAACTTCGCCGCCCTGATATAAATCGGAATCCCCTCGGACTCATCGAAATTCCTCATCACTGCTTTTACGGCAAGCGCCTTTTTTGCCTCGAAGTCGTAGTATATTTCATCGGCCCGAATCGTCCGCTGGCCTTCGGTCATCAAAACATCGCCGGACAAATAAATCGCCTTTACACCCTCGCCGCCCAAAACACGTTCATCACGTGTTCGTTTCTCATCGCCGCCAGGCTGCTGGCCGGAACGGAACATAACCACATTGTCAGCCATAAACTCCAACAGGCTTCCTTTTTCATCCTTCTTTTGCCACAGATATATCCTGCCTATTATCGTCCCAGTCCTTGCAGCCCCGTCCCATTCTACCTTGGGAACAACCTCACCAACGCCCGAATAGTGAAGGGGGTATCTGAATTTTGGCTCTTTGTCTTCCGGCTCAATGCCAGGGGCCACCGGTTCTTCAGTAAACTCAATCTCCTGCGGCTGTGCCTCAGCAGTCGCCGGCCAAAAACCGACTTTCCGCAATCCCGAAAAGGCCTCTGAGTAAAGTGCTAATCCTCGAGGGTCGGCTATCCTTCTTTTGTCCGCCGTTACAAAGACCTCTCCGCTTACACCAGCTTGAATTGCCATCACCCGGCCCGGCTCAATTACCGTGCCAGTCAGACTGGTCATCCGGGCGCCTTTGGCTTTTTCTGTCGATACACCACCTTGCAGATAAACCATCGCCTTATAACCGATACGAGACCTGTCGCCAACTTTGAGTTTTTCCGGGACTGTACTTTCAACAGGGACTGCAGAACGTGGAATCAGCCATACTACGGCACTCTCACTGGAAAACTGATTGGCCCCAATCGACATCGAAAATCCTTCACGGAAAATCAGAATATGCTCGCCCTTGCTCAGTTGATGGCTTACAACCGCCGGCCCTTCCATGTGCAAATCCTGACCGACAAAGGCGGTTACATCTGGTACCTGTTCGGTACTATTATCTAAGGCCGAGAAGGACTGCCCCGACAGCAAAATTATAAACAATAAAATAAACAGCGTTCTATTTCGCATATCCACTCTCATATCCCATTTGAGAATTTACGCAACAGTTTACTTAAATGCACACCAGAGCCGCCTTACAACTTAGCTCACCACCAAAACGTTTCCGCAGATTATAGCCGGTTATTCTGACAAAGCCAGCAAAAATCGCTCTTAATAATACCCATAACTTGATTTATCTGAAAGTTTCTTGTAAAAAAGCACTCAAAAATAACCAAAAACCTTTCAGAAGGCTAATATGGCTAAAAATGACTACTCACAATATCAAAAAGGCGTGATATCAGGCTATTACAACAACCTTGATACAATAATGCTCGGCAAACTCGGCGAGCTTGTAACCGAACTGTACTTAGCTGATACCAAAGCCAAAAAAGACCGGCTATGGCAAAGGGCCCACAAAGCAATGGTGAAGCTGAAAGTCTCGCCGGCAATCATCAACCATATTATGCAAAAGGAAGATGTGGAAATTTTAGCCAAAAATCTCCAGGACTGGCTAAACACCCCGAAGAAGAAAAAATAAAAAGAAACTCGGCTTCTTTGCCCCTCATTCTTACTTATTACGATATTCTTTACAGCCTAAAAATACGACCGCAGGTACTCAATGCTCTTGCGGGCAATTGTCTCCGGGTCCGGATCGTATTTAAACACCTCAACACTGAGCCACTTGTCCCACCCGACGTCTTTTATCGCCTCTGCGATGGGGCCGTAGTCCACATCCCCCATACCGGGTCCGTAAAGATTGGCATCATTGACATGGAAGTGGCCGATATCTCCCGCCTCGACCGAACGGATAATATCAGGTACAGGTGTTTCTTCCGAGCACATCGCCTTGACATCGAGATGAATCTTCATGTTCGGATTATTTATTTCGCGAACCATTTGCATCCCTTCGGCGACTGTGTTGATAAAATCAGTCTCATTAGTTGACAGCGGCTCAAGACAAATGTTAAGACCCAGCTCACCGGCTTTATCGAGAACGCTGCTAAGCAATTCCACAGCCTTTTTCCACGCACCATCGGTGGTTTGTCCGGCCTCAAGGCTTCGCTGCTTCGGCGAGCCGAGCACCAATACCTTTCCGCCAAGGTCGCTGCATAAATCAAGAAGGCAGGACAAGTAGTCCCTTGTCCTGCCCCATGTTTTATCATCATTAGTAGTCATATGCAGACCGGAAGGCCCGGCAAAAAGCCAGTGCAGCCCCACAGTCTCAAGACCGTTATCAGCGATAACCTGCCGAACTTCCTTCCGCTGCTCAGCGCCGATATCCTCTGCCGAAGCCGCTAAGGTAAAGGGTGCTATCTCAATACCATCATACCCTAAACGCTTTGCGGTTGAGCAAACCTCGGCCATCGGCCGGCCTTCGAACATCTCATTACAAAGTGCAAATTTCATTAGACTTTTTCCGGTACAACAAACGGTTCACGGTAATTGCGCTTGAGGTACATATTTGCCATATCGCTGTATTCACCAACGAATCTCTCCGTCCTCGGATTCATCGTCAGCATCGGGCCCATCGTGATAGGCTCTTTGTCAAGGTCCACCTCGTTGGCAGCCAGGTGCTCGAGCATCCTGTCGAACGAGTCCATCATATTGGCGTTGTCGCCTATGGCGGCCTTGATCTCGTCGGGTGTCGCTTTCTTGCCGATCCGGTGGGAGATATTGGCCATGTGACATAAGGAGGCCGAGATGTGACCGACTTCAATGTCGGCGTTCAGGTCGCTGACCTTGTGGCTGCGTACGGCTTTGATGAAATTCTCATGGTGGCCGGCGCCGCCACGACCGGAGAACTGTTTGATCTTCTTGCCGTCATTGTCGTACACCCAACCGCCGCCGTCATCGCACGGAAAGTAGCCGTCTTCACACTGCACGCAGTTGCCGACGCGTGTGCCACGGTAATGATCCATTGCCCTGTCGTCCTTTTTGCGAGGCAGGCCGCGAACTTCGAAGATCAGCGGCACCGGCTTGTAATCGTAGAAGGCAATCTGAGTATTGGCTGTTTCACCGACATCGTCCGTCTCACCGCAGCCGAACCGGCCGCCAATGCTGAAAACGCGTCTCGGCAGACCCGGGTCGCCTAGCGCCCAGCGGGCAATGTCCATCTCGTGGGGACCCTGGTTGCCAATATCGCCGCAGCCGGTGTTCCAAACCCAATGCCATACATAGTGCAGAGCCGTTCGATTCAGCGGTATCATGTCGGCCGGACCGCACCACTTATTATAATCTACACTCTCCGGGACCGGATTCGGGCCGTTCGTTCCGTGGACAATACCATTGCTGCCGGGACCACGGCGCTTATAGCAGAACCCGCGAACCCACTTCATCTTGCCGATATGCCCCTGACGTATCCACTCAAACGCCTCAGGATGGGCCTCGGAAGAGCGCTTCTGCATGCCGATCTGCACGATACGGTCGTACTTGCGGGCGGCTTCGACCATCTTACGGCCCTCCCAGATTTCATGCGAGGCGGGTTTTTCGATATAGACGTCCTTGCCAGCCTGGCAGGCCCACACCGTCACCAGCGCGTGCCAGTGGTTCGGTGTAGCTGAAGTGATTGCGTCGATGTCCTTGCGTTCGAGCAGCTCACGCACCTCGGTGTAGCCTTTCACCTTAACGCCCTTGTCAGCAAAGTACTTGACTCGCCGGTCGACATGGTTTTGGTCGGCGTCACAAACTGCCGCATAACGCACGCCGGGAATCGCACTGAAGATCCTTGTATGGCCGCTTCCCTGTGAGCCGACGCCGACGGTGGCGAGCCGAATCGCATCATTCGCTCCGCGGACACGGGAATTAGGGCCTATTAACGCCATCATCGCTCCGGCGGCAATCGTACTTTTCATAAAATCTCTACGACTTAACTTACTCATAATGTTTCTCCTATATTTCTTACAAAGGTTTTCTGTCCGGTATAAATTATTGTTTATTTACCCGCCGCATATTGGCGGTAATGTTTAGCCACATCGGCCTGACTTGTATCACCTTTATGGAAATAGAACCGATACTTAAAGGCAAGGCTTTTACCAGCCGGTATGGTAATGTCACCTACGCCTTTTTCCTTCCTCTCAAAGTTATGAACTCCGAACGGATTGGCGGTGAACAGTCCGTAATCACGAACATGCCACCAGGTAGGATGTTTCGGATTCTTCGGATGGTCGAAAATGGCAACGCCTACGATTTTATCTTTCACCGGTCCGTAATAATCGCACCAGGCCGCACGCTTACCCCAGGTTTGTCCGTCCTTTTGACCGGCACTGTTTAGAATATGTCCTTTTCCGACTTTCCCTTTGAGCCGCATCGTCGGGGCCAATCGAATCGCCATCGAGCCTTCCTTCGTATCGCCAAGGACCACCTTGCCTTCGGATGCATGGAACGTTATCTCGAAATCCATTAGTTGGCCGTCTTTGGTGTTATAGAATCTGTGTGTTCGTGTATCGGTGCAGATAACTTTGCCGTCGCGCGCCACGTACTTATTTTTTGATTGAATAACACCCACTTTCCGACCAGATGTGACCTTGAGAAATTTATCGTGAACAACCTTGCCACTCCCAGAGCCCTCACCCCAGAAATCCTGCCCGTTTATCTCGCCATGTGTGTACCACAGGCTCTTGTGGTGGACATGGTCTTTCGCCTCGTCCGGATTAATGTCCTTCATCGGCCAGTGGCGATTAACCGGCTCACCCGTAGGGCCAATCACCGGATAGAAATAAGGACGTGGTACATCATTAAAATAGTACTCTGTAAAAAGTTTACCGTTTATATCAACCCGCAATGTCTTTTGTCCTTCGGTAATCTTAACGCCCGAAGCACCTTTTCGCCCTGTCCCGGTGCTCTGCGCCTTAGCAACCATTTCCTCGAAGACCTGTTTCTGCTCGGCTAATGCCTTAACGCGGTCCTTGGGTTTCGTGCGGCATTCGAGAAGAATCCAGCCGTCGTAGTCCATCGCCACAAACAGGTTCATCAGCTCCTGGTAAGGATAATCACCAATGTTCAACTCGCGAATATGGACGGTATCCGCAAACCTGTCTTTGACAAGGTTGAAGTTATACTCCAGCCCCTGGCCCTGGAGGTCCTGAGAATTGCTGTTCCAGCAGACACCAACGTTGGGATTGTCGGCAACATCCATAATCGCCTTTATCACCGGCAGCAGCGAGCAGCTCCCGTGTACTTCCAACCGGATTGTCTGTCCATAGCGGGCGCCATATCGACCTAACTCATTAAGTGACTTGCCAATCTGCTCTATTGTTTGTTGCTGCGAGACACTTTTCGGCAGGTCATTCGGTTTTACCTTCACGCCCGAGCCGCCTACATCGTAGGACAGCTTGATATACTTCTTGGCCCCATCAATGTCGCTGCGAAGTCTCGCCGGGTCGGTATGGTGAAAGGCAAAGTTAGTCCCAAGGCCGACGAGCGTAACGGGGCTGTTCTCGAACCGCCTCTTCACATCCCGGCGTTGTTGGGCGTTAAGGGTCGATTCAACTCCGTGGGCGTGCTGTGTTCGCAGCTCGACGCCGGAGATTCCGGCCTTTTCGCAATTGGCTATAAGCGTAGGCAGGTCCCAGTCCTGGCCCCAGAGATAGGTAACCAATCCGAGCTTCATTTTGGCCCCTTTCCGGGCTGAACTCTGCGCCAGCACTTTACCTAAAGGTCCGGCCGTAACCGCAGCGGCGCCAAAAAATATAGATTGTTTAAGAAAATCGCGACGTGTGTTATTAAATGTGCTCATGTTCTCCTCTTTCTGTTTACTGTGCTACGTAGCAAATCTGCTCTCGGTCACTTTCTCAAGAGCTTTCACCCTAAACTCTTAGCCCGTCCTCGCCGACGACCAAGAACCACCATTATCACCGGCCGGGACGCCTCTGTCAAGCGATTTCTGCAAAAAAACGGCCCTCCTCTTCATCCTTCCTCAAATTTTCGAGATGCGACACGCAGCTCGTTATTTTCTATCCGCTGATTTCAATCAGCTTTTCTGCTATTTTCAAGCCGGCCTCCTTCTGTGCAATTACCAGGCAGTTCCTTTTCATTTCCTGTCTTTTCTTATCATCTTTCATCAACTCTTCAAGCTCTTCAACCAGCCATTCGGCCCTGTCTTTTTCATCCTGCAAATCATCCACTATAACGGCCGCACCGGCCTCAACCAGTTTGCCCGCATTCAGATACTGATGCCTGTCCTTGTGGTACGGATAGGGCATACAGATACTCGGCGTCCCCATCGCTGCGAATTCAGCGACACTGACCGCGCCGCTTCTGCCAATAACCAAATCCGCAGTAGCCAACAGGTTCGCCATATCATCGAAATATCCTAAAACCTTATGGGTGATTTTGACATCGCCATATTGGCCCTTAACTTTTTCGCAATTATTGACTCCGGCCAGATGAACTATCTGCCAATCATCCGCAAAAGCATCAAGCTTCTCTAACAGCGAGCATACAGCTCTGTTAATATTCTCCGAGCCGCTCGATGCTCCGGTTATGAGCAAAGTTTTTTTATCTTTCTCAAGTCCCAATTGTTTAATCGCCTTGTTCGGCTCCGGATTGTCAAAGCCGCTTCGCAGCGGACAGCCGACAATGTTGACATTCCCACCCCTGCGCGCGAAGTATTGCGAGGTTTCCTCGAACTGCAAAAATACCTCATCCGCCCAGCGGCTTATTATCTTATTAGCGCGGCCCGGCACAATATCGACATTTAAAAGCCCGACAGGCACTTTACACTTATGTGCCGCCAGACAGACCGGCGCCGATACAAAACCCCCGGCCCCAATTACCACCACATTTTTACTTTTAGCAATTGCTTCTTTTGTTTTCTTGTAGCTGGCAAAAAACGAACTGCAAAAGCTGATTAGCTTACCGGGGCGAGCGGAAAAACCTATAGCTGTAAGCCTGGTAAATTCGAAATCGGTTTGTTCAAGGATTTGCTTATCGATACCGCGCCTGCTGCAAAAAAAATGTATTTTCGCCTCCGGCCGGAGCTTTGCTATTTGCTCAGCCACAGCAACGGCAGGATATATATGTCCCCCTGTTCCGCCTCCGGCAAAGAAAAATTGTTTATCGTCCATAATTCGAGCATCCTTGCAAAATTCCAAACGAAAGTCTGACCGAAAATCGCGATAAATGCAAGCGTTTTTATTTCTTCTGATTTAACTCCTATGCAATTGAGAATCTTTCATAAGCAAACGAAAAAAGGGCTTATACACAATTGGTATAAGCCCTGAATTGCTTTGAAACTGTTATATCAAATGCCACTTTATTAACACTTGTGGCTATGGAGCATACAAACGAATATCATC
>CAZWME010000033.1:0-16338 GCA_964634515.1 uncultured Pirellulales bacterium
CTCAGCCGCCTGCGGAATATAGCCGATATGCTTTCGCAAATTCGCTTTACGCCAAGCGTTAAGCTCAGCCAAATCACAACCGTCAAGCCCGACCGCCCCCCGATTTGGTCTTATCAAACCGCAGCAGACTTTCAGCAAAGTCGTCTTGCCCGCGCCGTTGGTTCCGATGATACCAACAAACTCTCCTTGCCGAACCTGCATATCCTTAACGGCAAGTATGGTTCGACCGCTCCAGCGAACCTCAACGTTAGAAAGACTTAAACATCCCCCCGTCATTGTCTCGCCACCTCAAGGGAAACACCCTCGTTCGCTCGAAGTAATGCATCTACGTTCACTCGAAGCAGCGTATCGAACCCGCTCGCCTGTCCACGAAGCTCCGGAAAGTTGCTGAAAACGACCGCCCTTGCCCCCAGCCGTTCAGCCAGCGCCTTCGCCATCGCCGTCCCTTCCTGTTTATTCGCTATGACAAACCGCACATTCTGCCCCTCTGCCTTTTTGATGCAGCGATCAATGCCGGTGACCGTTTCAATGTCACTGCCGATAAACGTCGCTATTGTCTCCAAGCCCAGCCAGTTCACAAAATCAGCCTGGTGATTGGATGCCAGAACCCTGGCCGATGATATGCCGGCCTGACGCACTTTTTCTAAAAGCTCCTCCCGCAAATGCTTCAGGTCGTTTCCGATATTTTCCAGCCTCTGTTGATATCGGGCATTCATTTCGGGATATTCGGACGAAAGAATACCACTCACCTGCCGGCAAACCGCAAGGTAAGTCTCCGGGACACACAAACCACTCGTCTCTTCCACCAAGGCCGTCTTCAGCCCCCTTTTCTTCACTCTCGACAACGTCTTCGCAACCTGCTTTTGAAAATCGAAAAGCAGCAGCATCCTGCAATCACAAAGCTGCTTGACCTGTAACGGCGAAATATCAAAGTGACCCGGACACATACCCGGCGGCGCTAAACACAGAACCTGCGTATCATCGCTGCAAAGCTCAAGGACCGCACAGCCCAAATATGAATTTGTAACAGCAATCTCCGCATGATTTTCCTCGCCGGTCTTGTTTTCACATCCCGCCCCGAGAAAGGCGAACACCGCCAAAAACGCCAATATGCAACCAAACACTTTGTTCTCCATCGATTACTCCTCAAAGGAACCAATCTGTCGGCCTTTTTTCAAACGCATCCGCACTATTACACCCGTACCGGTCTTTGGATCATACCAAGTTTGTCTCGGCACCGGATAATTCAATTCCTTCATATTGTTCAGATCGAATTTTGGCCCCTCGCTGTAAACGACCCAGCTTACAGGTGACTCATTCAGATTGTAATACGTATTGCCCTCTTCCTTTTCGTTGTCGGGAAAACCATCCGGCACCCAGAGATATGATCCTTCCTGCATTACGACGGTTCTATTATAAATAAGCTCCCCAACCGACCTGTACTTATAAGTGTACCCCCGGTTAAACCTGTCTTCTATTCCGGCAGCCATAAAAGTATCGCCGGGCGGCTCAGGCAGATATCCACTTTCTACCAGCTCGACAGGAAGCTGATAGAAATGTCCTCCGAGCATACAGTCCACCCGAGTCGGGGGATATTTATCGTCATTATCAAATGAATAGGCCTCGAGCGCCATTGCTATCTCCCTCATTTCGGCATTGACCGTAACGATTTTTGCCTGAAGACGCGCCTGCCCCATTACAGGAAGCAAAATCCCCATTAATAAAGCAATGATGGAAATAACCACCAGCAACTCGATTAAAGTAAAGCCACGTTTCACAGCTTATCCCTTAATTACATATCCGGCCGGACCAATTCCTCATATTGGCCAGTCATCGATCATTTCGATAAAATCATCTATGTCCACCACACCATCCAAATCTGTGTCACCGGGCTTATCCACCCGTCGGTGCTCACGAGAGGCTAAAACAGAACCATTCCCGTCATAATTCATCACATACAGCCTGTAACCACCGTTTAAATCCGAACTTTCCTGATCCATAATTCCGATGACATCGAAAGTCTCATTTAGATTATTCGAGCCGGCATAAATACCATTGCCGCGCCCCAACTTTATGGGAAATGTTTTACTGCCATCGGTTATTAACAACTCCCCGTTCGGACCCCAGTCATTTGCATCCACGGAGTAAACATTTTCTACCTTTATCAGCCGGGCCTGATAATATTCACATCCGCTTTGCCGATCAGGGTCAAAAATGAACTCGTCAACATCATCTTTTAACTCATCCAGCGTAACAACCTGGGGCCGTGGCAAGCCAACACCTCGCTCCAGAAGTTCAATGGTAAAATCGTTGTCGGGATTATTGTTATGCTGTTCATTTATATTCAATTTACCCTTGTACGACAGATAATAACCCGTAACACGTATCCTATCTCCGGGGCTAAACTGAGCAGCGTTCAGACGACTCAATTCCGATATAAACTCTTCGTTTGAATACCCTCCATCGGGGGTAACCCAAGGTAGATTGTTATAAAGCTGCCCTAAAAAAACAGCCGTGCCTGCGTGGTCATCTTCTTCGCCCTGGAAGAAGATTTGCCACTGTCCGCCAAGATCGAACGTCTCTTTAATAGTATCATCAGGTGTTGGATCTAACATATCCGCTGGACCGTGAAGTAAGATGCCCTCAAGAACAACCATATCGGTTGCGTTATACAAGTGTTCGCCGCCGGCATCCACCGCCTGAAATTCCGAATGTGTTATATTGGCGACGGTTGGAGCTGCTTTTACAACGCCTACAAGTATAAAACCCAAAATCGCTGTCAAGATAATAAAGCTCTTCATAACTACATCCTCCAAAACATTACTGATTTATCGATTTTGCCTGCGCATAAGAATATCAAAATCGTGCTACCTAAGCGCATAAAAATACCATATTTGTGCTATTGCACCAAGAAAATAATTGACAAAAAACAAAATTTTTATAAATATACCCATTCGTTTACGAATTATTGTTTTCAAGGAGATTGTATGACAACGCCCGCGAAAGTGCTCGTTATAGATTTGAACGAAAAACCCGAAAATCAAAAGCTTCTGAGTGGTGCACCAGAAACCTGCGGCATGCGCTCGGGCAGAGTATATTTATCACCCGGCCAGGCCTGCGGCCTGCACAGCACAAAGGACCGTGAGGAGCTGCTCGTATTTCTCTCGGGGCAGGGCGAATTGATAATCGGGCAGGAAGATTGCCATCAGGTCGGCAAGGGCAAGGTCTCCTATATACCCCCGCAAACAGACCACGATGTTAAAAATACCGGCTCAGAGCCACTTGTTTACGTATATGGCGTCGCTCCGGTGGCCGTGGAATAAGAAAAACCTCCAAAAAACCGGCAAATTCAGAAAAAAACGCTTGCAAAAATCAACGTTTCGATTATAATCGGAGTCATATAAAGGTTCTTTTCTTCTCTATATCTTGGTTTTGGTGAGACGGTAGATTCTTTATAAGTTTGCAGTATATACTCTACATGAAAAACTGTCTCACAAAGGCTGGAGCTTCTCCCTCCAGCCTTTTTTATTTATCGCACATTCCCGCTTCGCCCGTTATTAATCGAACCATCATACCACGCCGGCGGTGTACCATCGAACGACCGGCAAATATGGATATGAAGCTTCAAAGACTATTAAAAAATCACGCCATAAAGTAAACAAAGGGGGCCTATACCGAATCAATCAGTACAGGCCCCGAATTTATCCAAATCACTATCACAAGCACATAATTACTGCCTGCAACTTAATGGCACTTGCGGCTACTGAGCATATAAACGGATATCATCGAAGTACATCATACCTGCACCGCCGGCAACCGGATTGCTCCTGTTACCAAGGCCAAGTGTAATCGAAGTTACATTGGCAAGGTTCACGCCCTGGTCGGCAAAGCGCATCAGGTCGATAGACCATTCGATCCAGGCATTCGCCTGGGCGGCATTTGGATTGTCATTATCGACACCAGCGCTGCCGTTAAGAACAACATACATCGGTTCTGCGGCGTTGGTCGGGGCGCCTCGGTACCAAATTGTTAAACTGTTTACACCTTTGACTGTCCAGTCACGATTGGAAGTCAACGTTAAAGTCGCCTCGGATTTGCCGACAGCGTTGTCATAGGACATAGGCATTGACTGCAAACCGGCGTGAACGATAGTCTGCTCGGCAAATGGAGGATCTAAATGACCAACGGTAGAACCGTTTATTGCAGGGTTGTCGAAACCGTCCGCCCAGGCAAGATATATCCTGTTACTGCCCGGTTCACCTTCATCAATGTCATTGTAGCTCTCAAAATCGTCCACAATCAGGAAGTTGGCCGTGGTGAAGCTCCAGAGTGGGCCTGTCCACGGACTGTCGGTGTTGGCGCTATTGGCCTCATCGACACGCCAGTAATAAGTAGTATTCCACTCAAGCTGCCCGGGCTCATAGTTCTCTGAACCGAGGCTGCCGCTGGCTTTAAGCTCAAGTGAACTTGCATCGGTTCCGAAGTAAACCTCATGCGTTGCACCAAAACCAGGTGTCCAGGTAAGAGTTGGTGTTTGAGTTACGTCCACAGCGCCTTTAGCCGGATTCGGACTACCAACTGCGCCCTCGGTCGTAAAGCTCCAGACATTACCTTTATACGTTTCGACAACATCAAACTCATCAACTCGCCAGTAGTAAGTTTTGGCCATTTCAAGCTGGCCGGGGCTAAAGATTGCCATTCCCTGAGGAAGACCTTCTGCAGCATTATCGACATCGTCGAAATTGTCGCCGAAGTACACGGTGTGCAGTTTGGAACCAAAACCTCCCGTCCAAGTAAGCGATACAATCAAATCGACAGCCTCGGCGCCATCGGCAGGGTTGGGAAAGTATGCAGTTTTGGGAGGAACACTAAAGCTCCAAACATCGCCTTTCCAGGGACTGTTCGGTTCGGTGTCATTGACCTCGTCAATTCTCCAGTAGTACGTTGTGCCCAGAATAAGGCCGTCCGGATAAGCAAATCCCGGGAAGCCGGCAACAATAAATGTGTCGATCTGGTTGCCAAGGAACGTCTGGCCGGTTGTGTCGTCGTTATTAACTGCATCGAAATTGTCGCCGAGGTACACATCGTGCGAGACGGCTAAATCTCCCGGCCGCCAACTCAGGTTCACCCAGGTATTCGTATGTAAAAGACCATCGGCAGGCTCGGGGCTGAGGGCAAATGGATATTCCAGGCTGCCTCCTTCCATAATAGCCTGAATCTCAGGCTCAGAGAGCGCTGTGTCGTAAATCCGGACATCATCAATGAGGCCTATCATAAATTTTTCAACGTGCAGGGAGTTGCCTTCGTTGCTTGTAATAGCTCCCACATAAGCATTATGCTGAAGTACTCCGGAAAGGTCGTATCCTTCAGGTAAATCTATTGTCCCGTCTTCAACTCCATCGACATATACGAGAGCTACATCTCCCTTTATCATGCCAACTACATGATGCCAGACGCCATCATTAATGACAGTATCACCCCTTGATTGATTTTTGTCGCTGTCGTTATCCATGGTCAGAGTCAGTTTATTATTATTATTTTCACCCATAGCCAACGTGTACCGTATTCCGCCTCCGTCATCCCCGCCAATGGCAAAGATTGAGCCTCTCATGACGGCCGTCATTTTTATCCAGGCAGATATGGTAAAATCCTCTGTCCCGAAGTCAAAGACAGCCGGAGCACCAAAATCAACGTAGTCATCACCGTCGAATTCCAGCGCACCGCCTATTGTCCCGGCCACCCACTGGGGGTCACCCCCAAGGGTACCGTTCAATCCATTTCCACTTGAATCAGAGGCAGTGGTCCCGGAGGTCTCATCAAACCTCCAGTGAGCCACGAGATCAGCGGCGGCATTATCAGCGATGCTAATCACCAAAACAAGGCAGGCCAAACAAATCATTTTCTTAGACATAATAGTTCTCCTTAAAAAAGCTCAAACAGCAACGACCGATAATAACGCTCGCACTTAATAAATTCTAATTTCGCTTGCACGAGATGTTGTTTTGTGACTTGACCTCACATCCTTTCTTCTAAAGCCTGAAATCAACTGAAAACAGAAATACGAAGTTTCGATCACCAGTACAAGACTTCACCATTATTCTTTATACCAGATTTATTATTTCATTTCAAGTAAAACTTTTCGAAACTACTCGGATGTGTTTTCATGTCCCCCGCTATTTTCATAGACTTTGAGTTGTAATATTGTCTGTCATAACTATTTATGAGGTTTTATGACGCTATTTATAACATCCCGAATCGGCCGGTCTTGTTTCCCAACCTTTTCAAAAAAATCCTGATTCTGAGCTATTTTGCTATTGCGGAAAGTCCGATTTGGGTGTATAATAACTAAGGTGAAGTAGCCTAAATTAACAAAACATAAATATGATTTTACATACCTAAACCGGTCAAGAGAAAAGGGTGACAATATGAACAGACGAAAAGGTTTTACGTTAATAGAACTCTTGGTGGTAATAGCAATAATTGCGCTGTTGATGGCGATACTTATGCCGGCACTGGCACGGGTAAAGCAGCAGGCCAAAACAATTGCCTGTCTGGCAAATATGAAACAATGGACCCTCTACTTTTCGATGTACACCGAAGACTACGAGGGCAAGTTCCAGGCCGGGGTCGGCAGCGGTCACACGTATCATTGGATGAATGCTCTGAGACCGTATTATAAAAACGACCACAAAATTCGCTTATGCCCTACCGCCACACAACCCATCATTGACGAGAATGGCAATCAATCACCCCAGTTTAATGTATTCTCCGCCTGGGGAAGATTCTGGGGCGAGGGCTATGCTCCGGAAGGTGACTGGGGCAGCTACGGCATAAACGGCTGGGTGGAAAACCCGCCGCCAAGTTACGCTACCGTTTATGAAGATTTCGCAACTGTAAATAACTGGAGAGGTCCTAATGTCAATGGTGCCGGGTATGTTCCGTTGTTTATGGATGCCCTGCGGTTCAATGTCTTCCCAAGAGATACTGATACCCCGCCCGAAACGGAGGACATGGCCTGGCAGGGTATGCAGCATATGAAACGTATCTGCCTCAATCGGCACGATGGATTCATAAACATGGCTTTTCTGGATTGGTCGGCCAGAAAGGTCGGTCTTAAAGAATTGTGGACATTGAAATGGCACCGCGCATATAACCAATCCGGCACATGGACCACATCCGGCGGCGTACTGTCGAGCGACTGGCCAATTTGGATGAGAAACTTAAAAGATTACTAAAAAATGCCTGCCTGGCGGAAATGCCGTAAATTCGATTATCAGGCCCAAATCCGCCTATTATTTCCTATAACAGATTTGTCACATCAATTGGAACACAACTTATCTCTATACTCAGTCGGTTCTTTATATCCCAGCTAATCTGCTGAGGCTATTATCCGCAAAACCATCCTTTATAAATACTTATGCGGCTTTGTGGCGCTGCTTATAACATCCCGAATCGGCCGGCCCAGTTTCACAGCCTCTTCAAAAAGCCTGAATCTGAGCTATTTTCTATTGCAGAAAGTCCGATTTGGGTGTATAATAAGCTTGGTGAAGGTGCCTAAATTAACAAAACACTAAGCTGGTTTCGGGCATCATAACTGATAGAAAGATGAAAGGTGTCACCATGAAAAGAAAAAAAGGATTTACTTTAATCGAACTTCTGGTGGTAATCGCAATAATTGCCGTGTTGATGGCTGTATTAATGCCCGCTCTTAATGTCGTACGTGAACAGGCCCGCGGCATTGCGTGTATGTCGAATCAGAAGACCATCGGGCTGGCCTACGTAATGTATGCCGACGATAACGATAGCAGCATGTGCGGTGGAATGGCAAGGTACGCCCCAATTAATGGGGTCCCCCCCTGGGTAATGCCGCCTCTGGATTATCAGGCAGGCGGCGGCTTTAGCCAGATGCCAAGCGGAGACGTCACGCTCGAGCAGCGGCATAACGGGCTGAGAGAAGGTGTTCTCTACCCCTATATCAAGGATGTCGGCGCCTATCACTGCCCGGGCGACAACCGGATACGACAGGGCACGAGCGAGGGCCGGCAGTTGCAGCATTTGCTGTTCCGCAGCTATTCTATGCCGGATTATCTCAGAGCGTACGAGTCTTCCGACCCGAAGAAAATCACCGACTTCAAGAATCCGGGTAGGAAGATGCTCTTTGTCGAAGAGATATATGACGCTGGCAGCGTTAACCACAATGTCGATGGCTGGTCTTACAACCCCAGGACAAACTCGCTGTGGGACCCGCTTGGCATATTCCACAGTAATTCCTGCACGTTCAGCTTTATGGACGGGCACGCCGCCGTGAGGAAATGGACGGACAAGCGAACCGTAATCTACTTTACGAGCCGGTCACAGGCAGCCTCGATGGGTTTCGGCAAGAACGTTTCGTTCAATCCGCCTAATGAGGATCTCGTGTGGCTGGACATATACTACCCGGGCAAGACGCTATACGCCCAGTAGCACGGACTTTGAGACAAAAAGAACGCCGTAGCTATGAAAGTTTGTTGGTTGAGCGTAAGGATGAGGTATCTGAAAAACTATAAAAGTAAATAAAACAAAAAGAACAGTTGGAGGTATTTATTATGAACAAGCGAAAGGGCTTTACCCTGATAGAGCTCCTCGTAGTAATAGCCATTATAGCGGTACTGATGGCAATCCTGATGCCCGCGCTTAATCGCGTAAAGAAACAGGCCAGGGCCGTTGCATGTATGGCCAATCTCAACCAATGGGGTCTCTTTTGGAAGATGTATTGTGACGATAACAACGGATACTGGCTCAGCGGCGCAGGCGGGGGCAGCGGCAGATGGTGGTTCGAGCCAATGATGGCAACTTACAAGATCGGAGAAAAGATGCGCTGCTGCCCGCAGGCCACAAAATCCGCAGGACCGGGCGTTCACCAGGGCATAGGCTACTTTACAAGTCAAGCCTGGCAAACCGGTGAATACATAGGCAGCTACGGTCCGAACGGATGGATGTGTAATCCTCGTGAAACCAAACCATCGGGTGCTGTCTGGGGACGTAGCCCCATTTCCGACCATTGGAGAAAGCCCGAGTGGAAGGGCGCAAATAATATACCGTTATTTACAGGCAGTTGGTGGGTTGATGCCTGGCCCAGAGATACAGATGCGCCACCAACTGAAATTTTAGGACCGCCGGACAGACCCAACACAAACGAAATGGAACGCAATTGTGTCAACCGGCACGATGCATTCTTAAACAGTCTGTTCTGTGATTATTCTGTTAGAAAAACGGGAATTAAGGAACTCTGGACCTTAAAATGGCACAAAAGCTTTAACATATCCGGCCAATATACCAAAGGCGGCGGTATGAATCCGAGCGACTGGCCGCAATGGATGAGATCCTTCAAAGATTATTAAAATAAGCATCGTACAAGAACCGAATTGTAAAAGGTAAATTAACAAAAACACAAGAAGGAATATTATAATTCTTCGGAATTACAGGCGGACGTAATGTCCGCTTTTTTTATGCGCAAAAAAATGTGAAAAAAACATTGCAAAAAATCCTAAAAAAGAGTATATTGAACTCATAAGACAGCCTTACGACAAATCAACCTACAAAATATATAAGGAGTTTGGATATGAAAACGCAAAAAGCCTTTACTTTAATAGAACTTTTGGTTGTTATTGCCATTATCGCGGTACTGATGGCGATATTAATGCCGTCATTGAACAGGGCCAGAGAGCAGGGTAAACGTGCCGTCTGCCTTAATAATTTGAAACAGTTGGCACTGACGTGGATCATGTATGCGGATGATAACGACGACAGGATTGTCAACGGCGAAGCATATGCCAGCGGAGACGGCACGGCCCCGACACCCACAACCGGTAGGCATAAGGGTGAGAAGTGGTGGACAGGCGACGATTGCGCCTCGGGTTACATGCAGGGTGAAAAATTAGCAGAGGAGGTACAAATACAAGCTATCAAAGCCGGCGCTCTATATCCATACTGCAAAAACCAAAGACTTTACCAATGCCCGACCGGTGTTCGTGGAGAAATGCGGACATATACCATAGGCGATTCTATGAACGGCATTCCCAGGAGTGGGACGTATAGGACAGTCAGCAATAGAGACGTGGGAGTAAGAGTAGGCAGGACGGTATTGTGGGTTAAGAACAGGACGGAGATTACCAGCCCTGGCCCGGCTTTTAGAATAGTTTTTCTTGATGAAGGCCGGGTAACCCCAGACAGCTATGCCACTCATTATATTAACCAGCGATGGTGGGACCCGCCCCATGTCCGGCACGGAGATGGCACGAACGTCTCTTTTGCAGATGGACATAGCGCTTATTGGAAGTGGAATGATGCCGAAACCATAGAAATCGGCAAAGCGGCCAATCCGCTCCACCAGTACACGCCTACGAACGATGTGGGCAGGGAGGATTTGGCAAAGATGCAGAAGGCCATCTGGGGAAGATTAGGGTATTAGCCGAAGCTGTGGGCGTGATTTTTTATGCTTGTTGAGTTTTTCAACTAAGCAGAAAACATAACTGATAATAATCAAAGGCGGATGTAACGTCCGCCTTTTTTATGCGCAGAAATATAAGTTTGTACCTGCAAATGGCCTATTATGATGCCCTGCGAATGATTCGAAGGTGTGGACGGCTTTCTAATTGTGCGTCTTTGCGTTTATTAACGCAGCCAAAAGGATATGTCTTAGTCTATCTACACTTATCTTGTTAAGGTAATCTTCCGTAAAATCCAGCTTGAACCGGCCCCGAAAATTCCTGATTCGCCTGGTTAGCTCATCCCTGCCTAAAGCAGCGACCGATGTTACCTGCCTTTCTACATACCGTGCTGACGACATAAACCCCGACTCCTGTAAAACTAATTAAAACTAATATTGTAAATAAGTTGGATTCGTATTATTAGCATTAGTATCGTCCCTAATATCGAACTGCTTTTGCAGGAATTTTTACACCGCCGCACAAAGCCCTGATTTAGCGTATTATTTAGAAAATATTTTTTTTGTCATTTTGATAACGGTCTGATAACGTTTGGTTATGAAAACTGAAAAGCTGAATTACTACTTACCGCCAGAGCTGATCGCACAAAATCCGTGTCCCGTTAGAAGCAACTCACAACTGCTGGTTCTTAACCGCTGCAGCGGTGATACCATCGACAGCCGATTCAGCAGCATTGGAGATTTTTTACTTCCCGGCGATTGCCTTGTGCTCAACGATACAAAAGTCCTGCCCGCCCGCTTTTTCGCGCGTAAAAACACCGGAGGCAAACTCGAAGGTTTGTTCCTCGGGCAAAACTCTGACAACAACTGGATTGTAATGATAAAAGGGGCCCGCAGGCTAAGGGCCGGTGAGATTCTTATCTTAAAAGACAGGCAAAAGGGAGATTTTTGCCGGGCCGAGCTGCTCGAAAAACAAGCCCGCGGCAGATGCCTGCTAAAGCTAAAGACAGAAGCAGAGACAGAAACCGTTCTCGAAGCAATAGGCTTTCCGCCGCTTCCTCCGTATATTAAACGGGACGATGACCCGGCGCTTGCCCAAATAGATAAACTGCGATATCAGACGGTTTATGCCCGCAAAAACGGGGCCGTCGCGGCCCCTACCGCAGGTCTGCATTTTACAGAGCCCCTGATAGAGCAGCTACAACAAGGCGGTATCAGCTTTGCATATATAACACTGCACGTCGGAGCCGGAACATTCAAACCGGTAACCACCGAAAACCTCGACGACCACCATATTCATCAGGAGCGATTCAGCATAGACCGAGAGAACGCCCGGATAATGAATACCGCAAAAAGCCGAGGGTCACGCATAATCCCTGTCGGTACGACCTCGGCCCGAACTCTGGAGACATTGGCGGGCGGGGAGCAAATCGAAGCCACTGCGGGCTCAACAGGTCTATTCATAAAGCCCGGCTATAAATTCAAAATTACAGATGCTATGATAACGAACTTCCATCTGCCCAAATCCACACTCCTGGCGCTGGTCGCGGCATTTGCGGGCCTTGAAAATATCCTCGCCGCTTACAATCACGCCATCTTACAGCAATACCGTTTTTATTCCTACGGGGACGCAATGCTGATTATTTAGCTAAAAGAAACGTGAAGGTTTCTCTGATTGCCGCGATGCTTTAGGGAACCTTTAGATTTACTCCACCTTTTCAGTAACCACTTGAAGGATTTGTTTTTCCCGTCTAAGCAACAGGTTGCCAAGGCCTGGCAGACTGAGCCTGTAAAAGTAAACAAGGAGCACCAACAGTACCATCGAGAGCAAGAGGTTCACCGGCCCTGCAGGCAGCCAGCCCACGCGGGAGAAGAGCAGCCCCGCCGCCGGCGGAATGAACATCGGAACCATGGCCACCGGAGACAATAATCGCGATATGAAAATCTGGAGGGACGTCGTGGCAGAGGTTTTGGTCCGCTTCATTGATCCCGGGGAGATGCGGTAAGGAACGAGTACGGATATCAGGTTGCCCGCTATGCTGAGCAGCAGGAAGGTCGCCACCAACTGCAAGCCGGCGGCAAGAACGATAGTGAACGAGATATGCAGGATAATTTTGACGATCACGAGTAAAGTTAATCCAAATCCAATCGCGATCGGCAGGAACGCAAGGTTTTTTCCCAGCAGGATGTGTCTTCGCGGCACCGGCAGCAACACGAGCTGACGAAATCCGCCCCGGTCGAAGCCGAACTGGTTGAACATGAGATGGCTCATACCGATAAACGTAAACACGACGGGGCCGCTGGCTACGAACAATTTTAAGTTGTCGCTGAGGTTGGATATACGCCGCGCGAAGAACATAGCTCCAAAAAGCAGCAGCATGATGAAATTGGTCGCCAGCGCCATTTTCACTTCGGGCGCCCGCGTCAGGGAACGGAAGAAGGCCAGCGCCAGGGCCGCAGCTTCGTCGGGAATACCGGGAAGTCTCCTCTCAAGGAAGTTCTTCCTGACGGCGGGGACCTTTTTAGTTTTCGGTCTTTTTTTAGACCTTCTGCCGATCGTGTGTCCCTGGTAGAAACGAATGGTCGAGCAGTAGGCCCGCCTTAGACCCAATCCACCAATACAGAATGCGCCGGCCGCACTTAACACGGCGGGCAAGGCATTTCCCTTGGCCAGCGACATCGCACCGTTGCCAACCCACAAAAATGGCACAACCTTATGCGCCACTAAGACCGCATGGGGAAGGGTCCTCCTGTTCCGGCTCACGGGGCGTCTCGTTGCCTGTTCTTCCAAAGGTGCCGATTTCACCGTGTTTGGTCTGTGTCGTTTACGATAGCGCGCGAGGTTGCTAATGATATTCGGAAGCTGCACAAGCACAATGAATGAAAAGGTGACCCCGGCAATAATGGCCCGTCGCCGCCGCTTATTCACCATAAGCGCAGCCAGCCAGCCGCGCAGGCAATAGGTCCACGCCGTGATCATGAAGACCAAACCGAGCACCAGCGGAAACATCAAGATCATTAACCATCGCCCTCTGAGGAGCAGTCCCAGGCAAAGGCCCAACACTAAAGGCAGGAATAGAATGATGCTAATGGTCATGTGCGAGGCGATATAGTTAACCAGGAAAATGTCTCTTAGCGAGATCGGCAGGTGCAGCATCCGGCTGATGTCGATGGTCTCCGAACGCTGGATCTCCGAAACAATTCCGATCATCCAGGCAAACAGAAACACACCAAAGAATGCATCCCACGCAAGAAGCAAACGCGTCGGTGACCTTTCGGCCAATACAAAGAAACCAATCAGCACTCCGGCAATGCCACTCACAACACTTAAGATAAGCAAAGCCGCGGCTACGATCATTATCAGCACGGCACTCAACTGACTGCGAGACCACTGATTTCGGGTCAAGCGCCAGCGCAGCCAGATGATTGTGCGAAGTTGGCTCCAGTCCATCTAATCCTCCAGCCAGCTTAGCTTCTGGTGCTCGATTTTATCGCTGCCGACGGCCTCCAGGAACCGCTGCTCCAGCGAGCCGGCGGCGCTAATCTCGTCCATCGTACCCTGATACACGAGCTTACCGGCGACAATAATCCCGACGTCTGTGCAGAGCCTTTCGACAATCTCCAGAACATGCGATGTCAGGAACACGGTCGCACCTCGCTGGACGCAGCGCTTCAACGTATCTCTCAGCACGCGCGAGGCAACGGCATCGACGCCCTCAAACGGTTCATCGAGAAACAGCAGATCCGGATTCGGAATCAGCGCCGCCGCCAGCGTGAGTTTCTTTTTCATCCCATGTGAGTATTCGAGGATCAACTTCTCCTCGCTATCCAGGTTCATCATGGTCAGCAGCTCCCGGCAACGTTCCTGTATAGTCGGCATGGGCATCTTATACATGCGTCCGATGAAGGTCAGATATTCCCGTGCCGTCAGATTATCGAAGAGAGCCAGCTCCTCAGGCACCACACCAACACGGCGCTTGACCTCTCTGGCTTTGTCGGGATCTTCTATTTCCTCACCCAGGATGCACATAGTGCCGCTTGTGGGAGCGAGCAGGCCCGTAAGCATTTTGATGGTCGTCGATTTGCCCGCGCCGTTGGGGCCGAGAAAGCCGTAGAACTTCCCGGCCTCGACACGTAAGTTGAGACCATCGACAGCACGCAGCTCGCCAAAGCAGCGAGTTAGTCCGCTGGTTTTGATAGCAATGGTCATAACGGTCGTTGAGTCTATCAACTCCAGAGCGAAAAAACAAGGATGCTTCTTCGGGTTTGGTCTGCGTCGTCACAGGATTCGTTTGGCCAGCGGCAGTTGCCTGATGAAATTGCCCAAAGCAAAACACAACGGCACAGCAATAAGTACAGCTAAAGCAAATTTCAAAAGCGGGTATAAGCTGATATTTCTCATTGCGATTGCTACAAGGACTGTAACAGGTGCATGGAGAATATAAGCGGTGTAGGCGCTGGCGGACATCGCTTTGCTTAGACTTCCCTGCCGATTGAGCCATTTACGAAACAGAAACAGCAGCGCAATAATCATCGCAACGCAGACAAACTGCTCCCAGACAGCATACACAAAGCATTGCCAGTGAAGGCCGCCTGTAAATGAATCTATATCACCTTCGAGTGCTCCGCCTAAAACGAACAACGCAGGAAAGAGTATCAGAATAAGAAGCAATGCGACGCCAAACCACAATTTGCCCATCGCATCGGGTACCCGCGCCAGCCAATTTCGTCTATAGGCTATGATTCCGACAAAATACATACAAATATACTGAGGAAAAAAGGGAAACTGAAAATTCAGAGGTATGAAACACCAGCCGATCGGAAGCCATATCCGCACGACGAAGGTAACAATACCGAGGGCAAGAGCGAATAAAGCTATTGTCAAATTACCCGGCAGTTTGTCGCCAACCTGAGCCGAAGAAGCAGGAGTTTTCGTAAACAGCCGCCAGAGAATATAAAAGCCGGCGAATATCAGCAGGGCTTCGACAAACCACAACGGGCCGGTACCGATATGGAAGCTGCTGTAATACATAGAAAGAAACTCAGAGTAAGAGCCTTCGAATTCAAGAGCACCAACCTGCATAAGCGGATACGCCAAGAGCGGGCCAATGATAAAATCGTAACAAAGTATAGGTATGCCCAGACGTAAAAGCCTGTCTTTGAAAAATCGGCGAGGCCCTTTTCGGTCGTACGAGGCGGGGGTGAAGTAACCTGAAATCAAAAAAAACAAGCCCATCGAAAAGGCCTGTACGGTTGCATTATACCACGTCAGTGGGATCGGCATATATCCTTCCGGGACATTCCTGTAATACCAACTGCCGACAGCTCCATAGGTAATAGCAAGGTGGAGCATCATGATCAGGGTAATAAGCAGGATTCTCAGGTTGTCAACAAAATACAGGCGAGTCTTTTCCATATTTTATTCTCTGTTTCAATATTTTTCCTTCTTTGTCTATTGTTTCCATATTCTCGGCAAGTTTGATTCAGTATCTTCTGCATACTCTGTACTACTTACGGAAAAATTCCAATGAAGTTACACATAAAATATAGATTCGTGGAGGCATGCTGTTTTGTACCCCGTTAGCGACTTGTTAACAAATAGTTTTAAGTTAGTGATTTTATGCGCTCTTCCCCCCAAATTAGCAGGGACTTTCGCGCATTTGAATGAATTCCGTTGACCCGCACGTGACGCTCCGCATAACCGGCGTGACTATAGTGCAGCGGAAGACACGTCCGAGTTTATACGATGGTTATTTAACCCCGATTAGTTGTTCGCAGGCGCCGGCCGATTAGACGACCGATTTGCATTGCTTGTTCCCATGCTTCTTTCTGATCCTCAACCCGTACGTATGGGTAATCGGATGACCTGGCGTCCGGTCCGTAACGTTTTTTTAATCCACTCATCCGGCATT
>CAZWME010000034.1:0-16086 GCA_964634515.1 uncultured Pirellulales bacterium
GAGCGTCACGTTGCCAACGTGAATGTCGTGAGTTCAAATCTCATCGCCCGCTTTTTAAGGAGTTTCCCTAAGGACAGGGAAATAATAACGTTTTACGTTGAAGGAACCTTATAGTATCGGCAAGATACCGGCTAAGAGGTAGTTGGGCGTTGGTTGCCGATATGTTTAGGTCCGGCCATATAAGAGATCAGCCGGATTGGAAATCACGAAAACCTGGCTATAGGGATAAAACTTGTTTCCCTTATGCCTTTTTTGTTTATTAGTTCAGAGCTGCAATAGTAAAAAATCGTTCAGGAGCACCGAAATGGTCGATGAAGAACAAACTCAGGAGCAGGCAGAAGGACAGACTGCTGATAAAGCCGAACAGCCAACAGAAGAACAGACTGCCGATAATGCCGAACAGCAAACCGAAGAAGAGCCAACCGCTGAAGAAGAATCCCCAAAGCCACCAAATACGGTGACAATCGATGAAGCCGGCCCATGCAAGAAAAAGGTCTCGATAGAAATACCTGAAGAGGCAATCAAGATGGCCACCGACGAGCAGTATAAAACCCTGCGTAAAGAAGCCCTCTTACCGGGCTTCAGGAAAGGCCGGGCACCCCGCCGCCTTCTCGAAAAGAGATTCGGCAAGGATACGACCGAGCAGGTCAAATTGACATTACTGGCCGAGGCCAGCGAATCCGCCCTCAAGGACAATGAACTTAATACACTCGGCGAGCCGGACATTGACTTCGGAAAAATCGAGATGCCCGAAGAAGGCCCTCTGAAGTTTGATTTTGAAGTTGAGGTACGTCCTGAATTCGAATTGCCCGAGCTCGAAGGCATTTCGGTAACCAAGACAAAACTCGAAGTTACCGACGAGCAAATCGATAGAGAGATCGAGAGGCTGCAACGATGGTCCGGCGTATGGACGCCCCGCAAAGATGGAGCCGTTGAGCCGGAGGACCAGATAATTGCCGATGCCCTCATCAAGGCCGAAGACGTCGAAGAACAGCAGAAACTCGACAACATCGAGATACACGTCAGGCAGAACGGCTTTGTCGGGGAAGTCCCGGTGGAAAAGCTCGACGAACTGCTTACCGGAGCCAAATGCGGCGAAACCAAACAGATCAACGTCGATGTCCCCAAGACATATTTCAGAGAAGAATATCGCGGCAAAAAAGTCGAAATCAGTATCGAAATCAAAGATATCAAATGGCTCAAGCCCGCGGAGTTAGACCAGGCATTCCTCACCAGACTGGGTATCGAAGATGAAAACGAGCTGCGGGAAAAAACTCAGGACACACTGCAGAGCCGCCTGGAAACACAGGTCCGAACCGAAATGAGCGAGCAGATTTATCAGTATCTGCACGACAATACCAATCTCGAGCTGCCCCTGGACATCGTCGCTCAGCAGGCAACCTCGCTTCTCCAGAGGCAATATACGAATCTTATGATGCGGGGCCTGCCCCGCGAGCAGCTCAATGAGCAGATTGAACAGCTTCAGGCCGGTAGCGAAGAGCAGGCAAAAAAACAGCTTAAAACATTCTTCATTATGGATAAAATTGCCGATAAGCTCGATATCAAGGTCAGCGATGAAGAGATTAACGGACATATCGCTCAGTTAGCCATCCAGAGGCAGCAACGTCCCGAAAAAATGAGAGAGGACATGGAACGCAACGGCTCGCTGGCCCAGTTCACCCTCGAGGTACGCCAGAATAAATGCATCGAAAAACTGCTTGAAACAGCGAAAATAACGGAGAAAAAGCCGGACAAGAAAGCTAAAAAAGCCGAAAAAACCATGAAAAAACCGGCCAAAAAGACCGCTGCTCAGAAGACCGAGCCAAAGAAAAAGACGCCCGAAAAATCCGGCTAAAAATCCAAAAACTCCCTAATAGGCAATTATATATAACAAAAACGGGGTAAAAAGAGAATCGTCAGCTAAAAATATCCGATTAAAACGTTATCTGCCTGTCGGTGAGTCCACTCGTCGGGGCGAAATATGCACTGCGGAAGTGCCGAACAAAGCACTCCCTATGGGACGCCTTACGGCGGAAGCACAAGTTGTAAAAATGTGAATTTCATAAAGGAAGCTATGAATGTCTATTGAACATCATGCAGGAAACATTGCACGGGTTTCTCACCTCGCGTCTTATAGCCAAAAAGGAGCCCAAAGTATGGATGTGTACAATCAATACGGCCAGTATCAGCGCTATCGCCAGATGTCTCTGGACGATATGCTGCTGGAGAACAGGATTGTATTCCTGATAGGAGAGATATCCTACGAAAGGGCCGCTGAGGTCATTATGAAGATGCTGTATCTGGACAACCTCAAGCGCAGCAGCGAAATCAGCCTTTATATCAATTCGCCGGGGGGCAACGTTGACGATACGATGGCCATTTATGACACCATGCTCTTCACCAGTTCGCCCATAGCGACCTTCTGCATCGGCAGGGCACAATCCGGCGCCGCGATAATACTCGCGGCCGGAGAAAAAGGCAAACGGCACGCCCTCCCGCACGCCAAGGTCATGCTGCACCAGCCGTGGGGCGGCGTTACAGGCCAGGCCGCCGACATCAAAATTCAGGCCGAACAAATACTCAAGGCCAAAACTATGATAAACGAAATTCTCTCAAAACACACCGGTCAGCCTGTCGAAAAAATTGCCGCCGAGTCTGAAAGAGACAGGTATATGACTGCCGACGAGGCTAAAGAATACGGCCTTATCGACGAGGTCCTCCACGAAGAAGAAGGCAAAGAAAAGAACAAAAAGAAAGAGAAAAAAAGCAAGGACAGTAAAGACGTCAAAAACGATAAAAATAAAAAAGACAGTAAATAACCTTACCTTAAATCACCGGACTGTCTTCCTAAAAAACATTAAATAAACAAGGAATAACTAAAATGAGCGTAAATCAAACTTTGGTACCGATAGTAATCGAGAAAAGCGGCCGGACCGAACGAGCATACGATATTTATTCGAGACTGCTCAAGGACAGGATAGTTTTTCTCGGCGGGGCGGTCGATGATACTTCCGCAAACCTTATCATTGCCCAGATGCTCTTTTTAAGCAACGAAGACAACAAGAACGATATTCACTTCTATATAAATTCACCGGGCGGCTCAATCACGGCGGGCCTCGCTATATATGACACCATGCAGTTCCTACGCTGTAACGTTGCAACCTATTGTATTGGCCAGGCCGCAAGTATGGCCGCCGTGTTGCTGGCCGGCGGCAAAGCAGACAAAAGATTCCTGCTGGCAAACAACAGAATCCTTCTGCACCAGCCCTTAATCACAGGACAATTGATAGGACCGGCCACCGACCTCGATATCGAAGCTCAGGAAATTTTAAGGTTGCGAGCCCGACTTTATGATATACTGGCCGCTCATACAGGCCAGGCTGTAGAGAAAGTTGAAAAAGATTGCGACAGGGACCTCTGGCTCGACGCCGCCGAAACAATCGAATATGGATTAGCCGACAGAATATTGCAAAAAGCACCTGAGATCGTAAGAAACCAGGAGGAACCGGAGCAATAATAAAAGAGCGGTAATACAGGAGCGTTATAATGGATATGGATATCAAAGTATCAAAAGTTAGGTTTATCTGTACTCTCTCTTCTGTCCTCTGTTACCTGGCATTTGTTGCTGGCTGTGACAGCGCCTACACCGAATCACCACTGCAGGAACGAGTCGAAACCTTGACCATCCAGCAAAAGCAATTGGAAAGCCAGCTCGAACAATCTACTGCCGAAAACGAAAAGTTACAAAAACAAATACATACCCTCTCCGGCTTGCCTGAGCAGCTCAAAGGTGAAAATCTTTATAGCGTCCAGAATATTGAAATTGGAAAATATACCGGCTTCTTCGACAAAGACAAAGACGGCACAAAGGAAAAGTTGATTGTCTATATAGAGCCCATCGATGAACAGGGTGATGTAATAAAAGCAACCGCAGATGTAGAGGTGGAACTCTGGGACTTAAGCAAAACCGATGGCGGCGCCTTGCTCGCCAAGTGGCCGCCCGTGAAACCGGATGAGCTGAAAAATCTCTGGTTTGACTCGATGTTAAAAATCAATTACAGACTCACGTACGATATAACCGACATAGTCAAAAGTTTCGAAGAGCCCCTGACAGTCAAGGTAACATTCACCGATTACCTCTCCGGCAAAATCTTCAAAAAACAAAAAGTGATAAATCCGTAAATCACATATTGCGTACTAAAAGATTCAAGTCTCCTTTCTGCGCATCGCTCCATTCAAATTGTCAACCGGCAAAGTCGTAATTCACTTGCAAACTCATCGCCAGGCTGTAACATATCGCTATGCAGAAACTACTTAACAAGATAATATGCGGCGACTGTATAGAGGTATTGGGTAAAATCCGCAGACCCTTCGCAGACCTTATCTTCGCCGACCCGCCGTTTAATATCGGCTACAAATACGACAAATATAACGATAAGGTCAAAAAGAAAAATTACATCGCATGGACAAAAGACTGGATGAGCGCCTGCAAAAAAGTCCTAAAGCCAAACGGCTCGTTCTATATAGCCATAGGCGATGATTACGCCGCGAATATAAAAATCATAGCCGATGAGCTTGGCCTTTTCATGCGCAATTGGATAATCTGGCACTACTCTTTCGGCCAGCAAATGAAAAATAAATTCGCACGCTCACACACCCATATATTTTATTTCGTAAAAGATGAAAAAAACTTTCTATTCAATGACAACCATGTAAGAGTAATATCTGACAGGCAAAAAAAATATCGTGATAAAAGAGCTAATCCTGAAGGTAAGATGCCGGATGATGTTTGGGACGAATATCCTCGTATATGCGGAACATTTGATGAGCGAATAAACTTTCCTTGCCAAATGCCCGAAAGTTTATTAGCTCGAATAATAAGAGGGAGTTCAAACGAAAATAGCTGGGTTTTGGATCCTTTTAGTGGTTCAGGTACTACCGCAGTAGTGTCTCATAAGTTGAATCGAGTATATACGGGAATAGAAATTTCAAAGAATTACGCGAAAGAGTCAGAAAAACGCATCAAAGAAACTGAAGATCTGCCAATTGAAGGCGAAGGTAAACGTAAATGGAATACACAACATGAAATAGAGCTAAAATGGCTATATCACGAGAATAAAGTCCCAACTGAACAACTTGCTGACGATCCTGACTTACTAATTCTATTTACAAAAAAGTTCAACATGAGAATCGGAACAATTCTGAATCCATTTCAACCAAAACAACTTATTCAACACCTCATACAAATGAGGAAAAGTGCCAAACTTGGGCCATTGCGTGGTCACCCAATCATTAGAAAAATTGTAAACCGCCACAGCTCAGAACCCAAAAAATCAGCAACGGCCTTAAAGGATTTAGCCGATTGAAAAATTTATGGATGAAAAATATTTTGCTCTTTGGGCTGCCGCTGTTCGCCACCGCGGCGATGCTGTCGGTTATTCAGCCACCGATTAGCTGGGCACCTCTGGCGTGGGTTGCGTTCGTACCTTTCATTATCGCCTGTTCACCGGACACAAAGCCCCGCCGCCTGATTTTGGTAAGCTATGTCATTTCACTTTTTTACTGGCTCGGTAACCTTTACTGGTTAGTCCCTGTCACTATTGCCGGCTGGATTGTTTTCTGCCTCTACACAGCTTTACTTTGGCCGATACTGGCGATGTTTCTGCGATACTGCAGGGCAAAAAAAGTACCGTTATTTTTAGCCACGGCCGTTCTGATTGTCGCCATCGAACGGATGCAGGGTTTTTTCCTGGGCAGATTTTTCTGGCGGTTTCTGGCACACAGTCAATACCAAAACATAACAATTATCCAGATAGCCGACATATTCGGAACCGCCGGTCTGTCGTTTCTGATAGCTATGGTCAACGGCATGCTGGCCGAACTGATAATAGCCGCCAGGCAAAAAAGCCTCTTCAAAATCGCCCCGCTATTAAAGGCCGCTCTGGTTTGTCTCGCTGTCGCAGCCGCAATTATCTACGGTCGATGGAGGACAAGCCAGGAACAGCAGTACGTCGAGCCAGGCCCCTATATTGCTTCATTACAGTCGAACATCCCTCAGTCCGTCAAGAGGTCATTTGAGTCCGGTCAGGAGCTGTTCAATGGTTTAATGGAGAACAGCAAAGCTGCCGTCAAGAAACGCCCCGACCTTATCATCTGGCCCGAAACAATGGTACAGGCAACACTAAATCCTGAAGTGCTGCGACTTCTCAAACCCACGGACCAATGGAATATTTTAGACAATGCCCTTCGGGAACACGCCAAAGACAACGCTTTTGTTCTGGTTGGCGCATACGGCGGCCAAATAGGATTAAAAGAAAATTCAAACGCTTATTTAGCCAAGAGATATAACTCGTCTTTCCTGTACACAAAAGACGGTGAAAAGGCCCCCCAGATCTACAGCAAAATACACCTGGTTCCCTTTGGTGAAGTGCTCCCACTCAGGAAAAAGTGCTTTTGGTTTTATAATTTCCTTATGAAGTTTAAGTTTATACCCTATAATTTCGATTACTCCCTCGATGCCGGCACTGAATATACCGTTTTTGAAATGACAGACCCAAATACAATTCAAGACTACAAGTTTAGTGTAATGATTTGCTATGAGGGCACAGTCCCAGCAATCGCCAGAAGGTTTGCTCTGGACAAACAGGGCACAAAAAAAATCGACTGGCTTGTGAATATAAGTAACGACGGCTGGTTCGTTCGGTTCAAAGATGGACAAGTACTCCCAAGTGCAGAGCTGCCACAGCACGCAGCAACCTGTGCCTTCAGGGCAGTTGAAAACAGACTCCCCATTGTGCGAAGCGTCAACACCGGAATAAGCTGCTTTATCGACAGCGCCGGACGAATAAGAGACGGTTTTTTGGCCGGCACTTTACCTCCTGATGCTATGTCAAGAACCGGTATGCCCGGATGGATACTCGACAGAATATCCATTGACAAGAGAACAACTTTTTTCAGCAAATACGGTGAATGGCTGGGTTTTTGCTGTGAACTTTGTCTTATCCTGCCCATAATAATACCGCTGTCGGCAAGATTCTTAAGAAAAATCAAATACAGTACTCGTTTATCAGGACTGCCAAATGGAACATAAGCGAAAAAAAGCTGCAATAAAACGACGAAAAATAAATGCCCTCGCCCTTACGCTTTTGCTTGTTACTTGTCTGATGGTATTTGTCTTCGGTTGCGATGAATTCTTAGAAACAGCATCCAGCGACTTAAATGCCACCAACCTTAGTGCCTCCTGGCCAAAAGCTTTCCGAATCATCCAGGATGCTCTAATGGACAATGACCCATTGGCCAGGGTTCGCGCCATAGAAGTAATCGCCTCAACAAGACAGCTCAAACTCATGCCTCAGGTACAACGATTAATGCAGGACAATTATGTCCCCGTCAGATTCGCAGCCGCACTGGCTGTCGGTGATTTGGAATACTCACCTGCGAAAAGATCCCTCAATAAACTACTCAAGGATAAAGATGCGAACGTCATAATCGCCGCTGCTTATGCAATGGGAAAGCTCGGTTCTACCGAGCACTTGCAAATTCTTCGCAAAGCAGCGACCGACAGCGACCAGAGGGTCAGAGCAAATGCCGTCTTGCTATTGGGCAAAAGTGGAGATCAAGGCTCGTTACAGCTCCTCTGGAACACTATGCAGGACAAAAATTCGGACGACAAAGTCGTTTATCAGTCCGCCGAAGCAATTGCGACGCTCGGTGACAAGCGAATATTTTCAAAGCTCTGGACAATGCTGATAAGTGCTTACCATGACGTCAGGATAATGGGCGTAATAGCAATGGGCAAGCTCAAAACACCCGAAGCACAAAATGCCCTGATTAAAATGCTCGACGACGATGTCCTGGAAGTCCGGCTGGTTGCCGCTGAACAGCTCGGACACTTCAGAGACCCCATAGGAGAGCCAAAAGTCCTCGAAGTCTTCGAAAAAAATCTCACAAACGGGCCGGATTTGCAGGCAGTCGAAAGAACTAATGTCTTAATAGCACTGGCAATCGGGCACATTCGCACCCCTGCTCTGAGAAAATTTCTGCCCAAAATGCTTCAAAATGAGTCAAAATTTGTGCGAATCGCCGCTGCCAAAGCCGTTTTTCAATGTCTGAACTGAAATTATTGAACCTAGAAAATAATATGTTATCGGAACTAATAGCCTCTATTTTCCCTCGGTCATTTTAATTTGGGGTATTTATTAAAAATAACTTGACCTTTTGGTGCTTTAAGCGTAAAATTACACTATATAAATATACATTAGGGCTTGGGAGTCCCGTTTTATCTGCTTGAGCCAAGTGAACTCGGATTCACAGATAATTGGTAACCGGCGAAAGGGGAGATTTTCAAATCCCTTAATACTGTTTAGGATACCTCCTTGTGAGGTAATGGGTGTAACGAAAAGAAAATACAAAGTTAACGAAAGGAGCCTGTTTTGAGTACGCTTACAAAGGTCTTAATAGTTCTACTGACGATATCCTCGATTTTCCTCTGCGGCATTGTCGTAACGTACGTTTCCAATGCTGAAAATTACAGACAAATGTATAATAAACTCAAGACCGACAAAGACGCTGTAGAGCAGAATGAGATAAACGCCAAGAAACAATTAAAACTGGCAAATGATGCGGCTGACAAGCTGGAACTGAAGCTAAAAGATGAAATTAGTACTCTTAAAACCGAGGTCGGAAATTTGAAAACACAACTGACCGAAGCCCAAAGAACAGCCTCAGAAGCCATAGCACAGGAGAATATCTGGAGAGATATTAATACGAAATTCTTAAGCACAAATGAGGATTTAAGGAAGCTCCTTGAAGACAAGCTCGCTGAGCTCAAAAGCGTAGATGCAAGTAGAATACAGGGAGACAAACAGCTAAAAGAAACAACCGCTACGCTTATCCAGAAAATGGCTATCATAGGCGATCTGGAGAAACAAACAAAGCTCCTGCTTGAAGAAAAAACCGACTTGCAAAACCAATTAGGACAGCACCTCCAGAAATCCGGCCAAACTGTCTCGCCTCCAGTAACGGTTACCCCGGTAAAGGAAACTGCCAGAGTAGCAACACCCGCAGTGGATATCGGTCTCAACGGATTGATAACAACAGTAGATATGGAAAACTCTCTCGCGGAGATATCCATCGGTGCCGCAAATGGCGTCAAGCAGAATATGAAATTCCATGTAACTCGCGCCGACAAGTTTATTTGTGACATTGTTATCCTGGACGTAGAGCCTGAAAATGCTATCGGCACACTGGAACTTATGGACGTTACAAAGGAACAGCCTAAAGCCGGTGACAATGTAAGTACTAATTTGTAGAAAAACACCTAACTTAGTGAGGTTGATATATGAGTCCTACTGGGCAAGCTCGCGGCAAAAACATATCTGTACCGGATAATGTATATACGATCATTCTTGCTTTGGCGTTTTGTGCGGTTCTGGCTACTGCAGTGTATGTCGCTATAAAGTGCATGCAGTACTGCGATTCTTTTATGGAAATATTTAAAGTACCGTAGCAAATTTCACTATTGACAATACCGCTCTTTATTATATAAAGTATGCCTAAGCTCGATTTTGCAGGAGGCTTTTGGCAATTAAGAAAGGAGTCGAAAGTGGTTCTGGACACAATCTTAGGTTGGTTCAGTATGGATATGGGTATCGACCTTGGTACCTGTACTACTCTGGTATGTGTCCGCGACAAAGGTATTGTCCTCAATGAGCCCTCTGTCGTTGCTGTTCGCAAAGGAACCAACATCGTCCTGAATAACGGTGAAGCTGTCGGTCTGGTTGCACGTGAAATGTTAGGTAAAACACCAGGCTCCATAAGCGCAATAAGACCTCTCAAGGACGGCGTAATCAGCGATTTCGAAATCACAGAGGCGATGTTAAGCTATTTTATCAGAAAGGTGCACGGCAGGGGCGGGCTTGTCAGGCCGCGGGTCGTTATCGCCGTACCAAGTGGAATAACCGCTGTTGAAAGACGCGCTGTAATAGACAGTGCAGAACGTGCCGGCGCACGCAGGGTCTATCTGGTCGATGAGCCGATGGCCGCCGGAATCGGTGCCGGACTGCCCATCACAGACCCGACCGCCTCTATGATTGTCGATATCGGAGGAGGAACGACGGAAGTCGCCATCATGTCTCTGGCTGATATCGCTACTGCCGAATCAATTCGAATCGGCGGCGATGATATGGATGAGGCGGTAATTAATCATCTCAAGAAAACGTACAACCTGCTTATCGGAGAGGCAAGAGCTGAAAAAGTCAAGATACAAATCGGCTCAGCAGCTCCGCTCGAAGAAGAATTGACGATGGAAATCGCCGGCAGGGACACTATCTCGGGCCTGCCGAGAAAAATCGTCATAACAAGTGAGGAAATTAGGGAGTCGCTTCGTGATCCTATCGCTACTATTATCGACACGGTTACCATGACCCTCGAAAAGGCAGAGCCCGAATTGGCAGCAGACCTAATCGACAACGGAATACACATCTGCGGAGGCGGCTCACTGCTTAGAGGAATGGACACTGTTCTTGCCAATGCAACCGGGCTCAAAGTAGAAATAGTTGATGACCCGCTGAGCTGTGTGGCACGAGGCACAAGCGTCTATCTGGAAAATCTGGAGTTGTGGAAGGATACGATGGACCATAACGAATACGGATGGGAATGATTCGTGGTCCTTTGGTCGTAATGTGTATTCTTTGAAAATAAATATATACGCAATACGGCACCGGCAATACTATAATGGCATGGAAGCATATTACAGTCTCCAGACGAATGTTGTTTATCTGGTGTATGTTGGCCGGATTTATTGTCCTTCTCTCACCACAAAATCTTACGAATAAATTCCAGTTCGCTTTTACATACGTTTTCCGCTGGCCCTTAAGCATCGGCCGAAACATTTCACTTTCAGCAGTCACACGACAGCCCCTTAAAGACAAAGACATGGTCTCCAGGGGCGAGTATGAAAGACTCTTAAATCATCTTGCCAACATTACGCAGCAACGGGATGATGCACAGCGAACTATCCAAAAGCTTTCCAAAATGCGCAATACACCGGCCTGGGAACGCACGAGTTTTGTTCTGGCTGATGTCATTACAGTCTCTGTCGATAATCTCAGGAGCGAGCTTATCATCAATCGTGGAAAGGAGGACGGCCTGGAGAAAAACCAGTTCGTTCTGGCCGGCAACAGTATCATCGGAACCATTTCAGACGTTGGTACACGCACCGCCCGGGTTCGCTTGTTTACCGACCCTGCTTCGAACACCAAGGTAGAAATCGGAAACACAGATTGGCGAATTATGAAAGGCTGCGGTAACAACCAGGCTAAAGTGGAAATGGTAAAGCAAAAAGTCGAAATCGATACTATGGTTATGGCCAGAAAAACCCCAGGCTTCCTCGATACTCCGATGATTATTGGAAAAGTGGTTCGATGTGAGCACAACGACCAGCCTTTGGTTTGGGATATAACCGTAGAACCGGTTTGTAACATACAAAATATTGAGAGCATCCATGTAATAGTAATGAATCCGTCTGAATAAATGAGCGTCCCTGTTTAAGATGGATTTAAAGAGGAAAACAGTTGAGGAAATTTAAATGCATTGGTTTCGGTTTGCAGTTTTAGTCCTTCTTGCTACGTTGCTGCAAGCCAGCTTTTTTGCCGATTTGAACAGCAAGCCTGATTTGTTGTTAATTCTTTTGGTCTTCTTTGCTGTTTACTGCGATACTTCGGATGCGATTATATGTTCGTTCGTAATAGGCTTTGCCGCCGACCTTATCGGCCAGACGATGGGCCCCCAGATGATTAGCTATGGTATTTTCGGCTCTGCTCTGGCATACATCCACAGGGTTATTACCATCAGGAAAATACCTTATCAAGTTGTTGCTATATTTATCACAGCCCTTCTGGCCGGCTCACTCGCCTGCCTCTTGAACTTTCTAAAGGGCGAACCATCTCCGCTGAAAATATACGCCCCTCTCTTTGGGGTTGCGCTGTATTCCAGCATAGTCGGACCGTTTTTATTCTTGCCATCTGCATGGTGGATGCGTATAAGAAAACCAGGTCGATTCGGCAGACGTTAATTCGCACCATGTGAACACGTAAATTGCCAGTCACGGCTCTATTCACAAAAAACAAAATAAAAATGTATGAAAAAAGAATCAAAATCTTTGTAATATTAAGTGCACTGCTCTTATTTCTCTGTTTGCTGCGCCTGATACAAATGCAGTTGCTTCCTACCTCCTCCGTCCAAAGTGACATCGAGCAGCTCAAACTCCAAAAAGGCCAGTCACGACAGCTTAAAACCGTCAGAGGAAAAATACTCGACAGAGCGGGCAATGAATTGGCGATTGATGAGCCGCATTTCCAGATGTGTATAGATTATCAATTCAGCAGCTTTATGGATTACCGCGTCAGCCAGGGAAAATTATTGATGGCCGCCGACAAAGATGATCCGGACGCCGTTGCCAAAGCACAAAAAGCCCTGGACCTCGGCCTCGAAGATTTAAACCAGGTAATAGACAAGTGCGCCCAATTCAGGGGCGTCCAATCTTCTAATATCAGAGCTGAAATACAGAGAATGAACGATGATATCTGGAACAGGCGCGCGTTTCAGGCATGGAGGCGTAATTTCCCCAACTCCGAACTTATTAAAAAAAAATATGACAACAAAATCCTCAGCATCCCTGACTCTGAGGCAATGGCCGATTTCGAAGCGAAAGAACCAAACGAAACAAAACGAATTCGGCTTATAAATAAAATTGATATAATCGAAATGCACGACCCGTGGATGCTCCTGGAGCTGAAAACCGATGATGATATTTTTGCCGCCCAGTTGGAATTCCTTAAAGTCGATGGCATTCATATTTTGCCGAAAGCCCGGAGGTTATATCCCTATGACACTGTCGCGTCCCAAACAATAGGCTGGGTCAGTCCGGTAACTCAAACAAAAGACCAGCAGCTTTTCAAAGACGACAAGCTGTCAAGTTATTTGACCGGAGAGCTTGGCGGAAGAGAAGATGGTGTCGAATATGTTTGCGAATCAATACTTCGCGGAAGAAGAGGAGAAGAATTTGAAAACATAGACAGTCAGATTGTAAGTCGAACCGAAGTCAGCTTTGGCACAGACGTCAAGCTGACACTTGACATCGAACTGCAGGAAGAAATAGAAAACTATCTGGCAACCTATCCCCACGAGCCGAATTGCGGCCCCGGTATGGCCGCCGTTGTCATTGATGTCGGAAGTTCCGACATTCTCGCACTCGTTTCGATGCCCGTCTATGACTTAAACCGTGCCAGGTATGACTATACCGATCTTGCCGATCTTGATAAAAATCCAGACAAACCTCTAATAAATCGAGCGATAAACAAACGCTATCCACCCGGCTCTGTCGTAAAGCCCCTGATTCTTGTCGCCGGCCTCGAGTCCGGCAAAATCACACCTGAGCAGACTATATCCTGCCCCGCTCAGAAAGCCCCGCAAGGCTGGCCGAACTGCTTGCTTTATAATAAATTCAGAACCGGTCATGACGGCAGATGGGAAAATAATGCCCGCAACGCCATCCGAGGCAGTTGCAATATTTATTTCTCCCGCCTCGCCCACAGAATTGACTCCCAGGTCCTTCAGCAATGGTTATTTAAATTCGGCTACGGTCAAACAATACTCTTCCCACCGCCTTCAATTACCCAAAACGAAATCCCAAGAAACTTCCGCCAGTTATCCGGTGTAGTCTCAAACATCGCTCCAAGGAAGCAAATCACAAATTTCGAGCAAATACCGCCGCTTAGTGATAGCGAAAGAAGATGGTTCGGAATAGGCCAGGGCAATCTCCGGGCCACCCCTCTGCAAGTTGCAAACTCAATGGCCACTATCGCCCGGGGCGGATTATTTAAGCTGCCTCGATTATTTAAACAGAATGTACAAGATGCTGTCTACGACTCATCAGCCGCCTCTCAGGGTATCGACCTTGAAATTTCACTGGGAACTTTAGCGGTAATCTACGATGGTATGAGCGCCGTCGTTAACGAGATTAGCGGCACAGCTCATACTACATTCGCTGAGGTTCTTCCATATCTCACCGAGAAGAACATAAAGGTCTATGGTAAAACAGGCTCGACACAGGCCCCCGAAACTGCCTGGTTCGGGGGCTTTGCCGTTGACGGTAAAAACAAAAGTATCGCAATCGCAGTCGTCGTCGAAGGCGGCGAGTCCGGTTCAAGAGACGCCGCCCCCCTGGCCCGTGACATCATCCAGTTCTGCATTGAAGACGGATATATCGGACAAGCAGAGCAGGCCAAAGAACAAAACTAACTTTCCCTGCCAAAATAACACACAGAACTTAAATTTATCTGGCAATTCAAGCTCGATATCATATTATCTTACATAAGCGACGTGTGGGATTTTTCCGCTGGATGAATCATATATCTAAAGGAAATCATAAATGCAATGCCCAAAATGCGAAAATCAAAGTCCCGATGACGCCCAGATATGCCAATACTGCAGTTTCGCATTAATAAGCCCTGATACCGAACAGCCAAAACAAAAAAAATACTTTTCAATTCTTTCTGTTGCACTAATCTTTTTGGCGGGCATCCTGATACTTTTTCTTAAACCTGTCACAGCTTTCCTAGCATCCATATTTGCATTATGCTCTGCAATTGCGGCTGTTCTAGAGATTCTTCAAAAATTTAAAAAACAAAAGAAAAACTTGATAATGGGTGTTATCGCAATCGTATTACTGATTTTCATGTCTTCTTTTACGGTTATTTTAACTTATTTGCGCATTGACGCGGCTCCCATTCCCAACGATTACACACATAAAAATCTGAAATCAGCCGCGCCCAAATACAGTGAGACTTTTAATCTTCTACGTACTCTATCTGATGAAAGGCACCAAAATGATGGGTATGCCATAGGATTTTCAAAGGAAGATATCGGAAAGTTAAAAAAAATACACAATATCTTTAAGGAAGATAATCTCCAAAATATATCACAGCATATTCTGGAAAATGAAGAAGAAATTTTATTACTTTGGGAAAAAGCCCAAAAGGGAAGAGATATTTTCACTAAACTCAATTCATTCCCTGAAATAGCGGACCTTACACAACCAAAATATGAATTCGATATTTACCCTCTGGCTAATATAAGATATCTCGCTTACGTTTATCACTCATATATCTGCCTGCAAAGTATCAAAGGACACCACGAAACAGCAATCAATGAATTGATTAGAATTGACTCATTATTCAAAAAAATGAATTTGTATGCTCATTCTTTGATTACAAAGCTGGTATGCATTGCCTGTTTCGCAATAGATATTTCGACTGCAAACTTCATTATAAATAATCCAGAAACACCTATCGAGTCGCTTTTGGCCATAAAAAATCATATCATTCCTTTTTCAAATGAAGATACCTCACTTCGAAATTCTATAATTTCTGAGTATCTTATATATAGAAATGAAACAATAAATATTGCAAATACAAAAGGTCTCAAACGACCGAATTTTTCCCCATTGAAGTTGAATTCTTCACTAAGACTATACAGAAATTTAATTGATAAATGGATTGCTAACGAAGAAAATCGAACACCACGGAAAGCAATGAGAGTATGGCCTACTTTATATCCTAATCTACCCGTTAGGATTGATAAAGAAGGCAAACTCCCATGGTATTATAGAATATATAATCCAGTCGGTTTTTTGTTATTTGAAATAGTCACGCCTGACCTCGAAAAAATATTTGCCATTAGAAAGAAGTGGCAAGTACAAGCAGACATACTACGGATCGTTTTGAATAAAAGACTCGGCGAGAACGTGAGCTTAAAGGCCCTTTCCTATAGCGATGAATATATTGTTGATATCGAAAATAGATTGATATTCAGCCCCGGACCCGATGGGCTAAACGGCACGAAAGACGATATAAAGCTATCGATCATTCCCGAACTTTTAGGATGGAAGAATTAAGGGAAAAATCGTCGCAAACTTAATTCGAACATTAAATACTTACTGGCTTATGAAGTTTGTTTAATACGTTTTGAAAGATTTCGAAAAATCTGTCGTTGTCCGGCCAGATAATTCTCTCATCATCTGGCATA
>CAZWME010000035.1:0-15186 GCA_964634515.1 uncultured Pirellulales bacterium
ATAAGGCCTTCTCTTCAAAACTTAAAGCTACTGCGGCTCCTGTAGATACGGCCGCGGATTTCTTCAAAAAATTACGCCGATTGATATTTTCTGACATGATTCACCTCTTCTTTATGTTCTTGGTTCAACCATTTTTTGCATGAATATTGTATATAATCTCCCCTTTTTTGTCCACTATATATTTGTCGATACACGCCGATATTCTCAAAGTGACGGTTTCTCCATTGATTCGCTTTACCATTTATGCTATAATTATAAAAAAGTTGTTTACTTGCGTGTGTCCTCGAAGGACCCCCATAATTGGGCTGTACTTAATAGCATAAAAAAAGTGAGGAAGGGGATATAAACATCCTTGGTATTATGAACAAGCTTCTTGCTGTCTTTACACTACATTTATTGTTGTCGGGTTTTATACCGGTCCAAAGGGCCTATAGTGCCCGGCTGCCTTTGGTAATCAACGAGTTTATGGCCTCTAATAGCAGTTCTGCCCGGGACCCGCAGGGCCAGTATGACGACTGGATCGAAATCCACAACTTTGACGATGATGTCATTGATATGGGAGGTTTTTACCTGACGGACAATCTGTCCGACCCTGCTAAGTGGCGATTTCCCCAGAGTATTCCAGCTCTAACTACTATACCTCCACACGGCTATTTATTAATATGGGCCGACAATGATACCGAATATTCCGGGCTCCATGCCAATTTCAAACTCGATGCAGCCGGTGAGCAGATTGCTTTGTTTGACTACGATGGCAGTACTTTAATTGACAGCATTGTCTTTGGTGAGCAGACTGCCGATATTTCCTACGGCCGCGACTCCGATGCCGGTGATAACTGGCGGTTTTTTGCTTCTCCCAGTCCCTCAAGTGAAAATATCAGTGTGTATCAGGGTTTTATTGATGAGGTAAAATTCAGCCACGAGCATGGCTTCTACGATGCGCCTTTCTCTGTCACAATTGCCACCGAAACCAAAGGTGCCGTAATATATTATACCCTCGGCGGCAGTGAGCCGTTTAATACTTCGAGTGCGGTGCGCTCCCCAATGGGTATAACCTATACGGGTCCTATTACTATCAGTGGAACAACATGTCTTAGGGCAGTTGCAACAAAGCCGGGCTGGAAGTCTTCGGATATTATAACTCGTACCTACATCTTCATCGACGACGTGATAAGGCAATCTCCCACGGGACAACAGCCCGGTCCCCAGTGGCCCAAAGGCAGTGTCAACGGTCAGGCCATCGATTACGGAATGGACCCCGACGTGGTCAATAACGCACGATATCGCGATAAAATTAAAGATTCGCTTCTGGCGATTCCTTCTATTTCACTTGTTACTGACCTTGATAATCTGTTTAGTCCATCCGAAGGTATTTATGTAAACCCAGGTCAGGAAGGACGTGCATGGGAACGACCGACTTCGGTGGAATTGCTTAACCCCGATGGTAGTGAGGGCTTTCAAATTGATGCCGGAATACGAATTCGTGGCGGATTCAGTCGCACTGGAAACAATGCTAAGCACTCGTTCCGTTTGTTCTTCCGAACCGAGTACGGCCAGCCAAAACTTAAGTTTCAGTTATTCGGCGATGAAGGTGTCAGTGAGTTTGATAATATTGATTTGCGTACGGCTCAAAATTATGCGTGGAGTCTGGACTCCTCTAATCCGGGTCATAAAAATACCTTTATCAGGGAAGTCCTTTGCCGTGACATCCAGCGAAAGATGGACCAGCCTTATACACGGAGCCGGTACTACCACATTTATATAAATGGTCGGTACTGGGGTCTCTACCAGAGCCAGGAACGCTCCGAGGCATCTTATGCCGAGTCATACTTCGGCGGCAACAAAGAAGACTACGACGTTATTAAAGCCGATGGCTATCGCACATCTTATACAGACGGTTCGATGGATGCGTGGAATGAACTCTGGTTGCTATGTCAAAATGGGTTTGAAACGGATGCCGCTTACTATGCTGTTCAGGGTAAAAAGCCTGATGGCACGGATGATAACAGTATCCCCGTACATGTTGATGTAGACAATCTCATCGACTACATGATCAGCATTTTCTACACAGGCAATGACGATGCCCCTGTTACGCTGGGCGGCAGCCAAGCAAATAACTTTTTTGCGATTCGAAACCCCAGACTTGATGCTCGAGATGGATGGAAGTTCTTTGCTTATGACTGCGAGCATTCGTTGGGTGTCCTGCGGGGACTGTATGACGACCGAACAGGGTACGTTTCTGCTGGCCAATCAAGGGAACACTTCAATCCTCAGTGGCTGCACCAGAAACTAATGGTTCATCCTGAATACCTTATGCGTTTTGCAGACCGTGCGCATAAGCATTTTTTCAATAACGGCACGGTGACACCTGAGAGTGTTATAAACCTTTGCCAGGCTCGTGCTGACGAAATCGATCTTGCTATTATTGCAGAGTCGGCACGCTGGGGTGACCAACGTCCCGGTAGAAGGAATAATCCTTATACAAAAGATGATTGGTTAGGCGAGGTCTATGGTTATCTTATCGAGACCTATTTTCCCGCTCGTACTCAGATTGTGCTTAACCAGTTCAAAAATATAGGTCTTTATCCGGATGTTGCTGCGCCGGTCTTTCATATCAACGGCTCGTATAAGCACGGTGGTCAAATTTTGCCTAACAACCGATTTTCTATGACTGCCACAACCGGCACGATCTATTATACCGTTGACGGTAGCGATCCACGCTTGCAGTCGATACAGCAGGGCACCACTACCAGTACTACCCTTGTTACTGAGAATGCTTCCAAGCGTGTTCTTGTTCCGACACGATCTCTCAGCAGCAGTTGGAAAAGTGCTGGTGTTTTCAATGACTCTACCTGGACACTCAGTACCGGAAGCCCCGGCGGTGTCGGTTATGAAAGAAGCTCAGGTTACCAAAACTACATAAGCCTTGATGTGCAGCAGCAAATGTACAATAGCAGCACCAGTTGTTTTGTCCGTATTCCATTTACTGTTAACGGCGACCCGGCACAGTACAATTTCTTAACCTTGAAGATGCGTTACGACGACGGTTTCGTGGCATACATCAACGGCGTTGAAGTTCAGCGAGTGCTGTTTACAGGAACACCGAACTGGAACTCTGATGCCGATAGCAACCACGAGGCTGATGGAGTTGAGTCCTTTTCCATTACAGACCACATCAGCACCTTGAAGCAAGGGGGCAATATCCTGGCCATTCATGGCCTGAACGTCTCCACTACCAGCTCCGACTTTCTCATTTCCGCTGAGCTTATTGCCAGCCAGAGAAGTGGCCCCACCGGCGAAGCCGGCATCGCACCAGGTGCTCTACCGTATGGAGGAGTAGTAACATTAAACAATAGCACACACGTCAAGGCCCGTGTACTAAGAGATGGCTTATGGGGTGCTTTAACCGAGGCCACCTTCGCAATAGGTCAATTGTCTGAAAAACTTCGCGTCACGGAGATTATGTATAACCCACATAATCCGAACACCGAGTACGTTGAGCTGAAAAACATCGGGACCGACACTCTTAATCTGAATCTGGTAAAATTCACAAACGGAATTGATTTTACCTTCCCGAATATTGAGCTTGCACCCAACGAATATGTCGTAGTCGTTCAGGACCGCCAGGCCTTCGAGACGAGATACGGCACAGCTCTTAATATAGCCGGGCAATACTCAGGCAGATTAAATGATGGCGGGGAGCGAATCGTGCTGGAAGATGCTATTGGCCAAACAATTCTGGACTTCGACTACAAGGACGGCTGGCGCTCAATTACCGATGGAGATGGTTTCTCTCTGACAATAATTGACCCTGCCAACACCGACCCATACGGCTGGAACGAAAAAGACTCCTGGCGTGCAAGTGCATTTCTCAGCGGTTCGCCGGGTGAAGATGACAGCGGTATTGTCCCCGAGCCCGGCGAGGTGGTTATTAACGAGGTACTGGCCCATTCACATGCCGATGCCGCGGACTGGATAGAGCTGCATAATACTACCGGCACTGCTATCGACATTGGCGGCTGGTTTCTCAGTGACAGCAGCTCCGATTTAGCCAAATACCGGATTGCCGCAGGGACAATAATTGCTCCGGTTGGATATATTGTGTTCTACGAAGACCAGCATTTCAATAACTCATCTGACCCGGATTCTAATCAGCCCTTTGCCCTCAGCGAAAACGGTGAACGATTGTATCTAAGCTCGGCAGAAGGCAATCTTTTAACAGGCTATCGCAACATGGAGGATTTCGGCGGTTCCCAGACCGGCGTATCTTTTGGCCGATACTATAAGCCCAGCACCGGCAACTACAACTTTGTACCGATGTCCGAAAATACTCCGGACTCAGCCAATGCCTATCCGAAGGTCGGCCCGATAGTCATCAGCGAGATTATGTACAATCCATCCTGGCCCGTTGGCGGCTCATATACCAATGACCAGTATGAATATGTAGAGCTTCACAATATCAGCAGCGAGCCTGTTAGCTTATATCATTTTGACAAAACTCAGCCGTGGAAGTTTACCGATGGTATTGACTTTACCTTCCCTGAAGATATGCCTGTTACGATACCTGCCGGCGGATATTTATTGGTGGTCAAAGACCCGGAGGCTTTTGCCTGGCGGTATCCGGCTGTTCCTGCTGAGAAGATTCTCGGCCCTTACAGCGGCAGCTTAAACAACGCCGGCGAGAGATTAGAGCTTTCGATGCCCGGCGACGTGGATGAGTTTGGAACACGTTATTATATTCGTGTTGACAGAGTTATTTACAGCGATGGTTCTCATCCTGAGAATTGTCCCGGTGGTGTGGATCACTGGCCGACCGAGCCGGATGGCGATGGCGAATCGCTTACACGCAGGCACTCATCCGATTACGGCAACGACCCCGACAACTGGATTGCCTCTGCACCATCGCCCGGAACCGTCAATCCGTAAGGTTTCAGGATAAGCAGAAATGGGCAATAGTGTACAAAGATTTCTTGCAAAGACGCCCATTTTTTATGTAATATAATAGTTGGATGAAATTCAGAGGTTGGTGGTGTTCCTTCATGTTGGCTTTGTTTTCCGAATTTCACCGCAAACCGCAATTTGGAATTGTTAGTACCTTTCTCGGAAAGGCCGGGAAAATGGAAAAAACGATTTTCTTTAGCCTTATTTTATTATTGTCTATTGGCGTGATAGTACAGGCAGCAACTCGTTTGGTCCCGGGCCAGTATGCTGACATTCAATTGGCGGTTCGCGATTGCAATGACGGTGATGTTGTAATCGTTGAACCCGGCACATACTACGAAACCATCAATTTCAGCGGTAAAAATATTATTCTGACAAGCACCGACCCGAACGACCCTAATGTTGTGGCAGGTACTATTATCGATGCCGATGGCGATGGCAGTACAGTTACCTTCGAAAACGGAGAAACATCTCAAGCGGTCTTGACGGGCTTTACCATCGCCGGTGGCTTCGGGACACTGAATACAGACCTTAATCCCGAAGTTAGGATTCTCTGGGGAGGTGGTGTATATTGTTACCGGGCATCGCCTACTATTACTAAAAATGTATTCACCGGCAACAATGCACCCAACGAAATTTTTGGAGATACAATAGAGGATTTATTATTTGGCTACGGGGCTGCGATAGGTGGTTTGGAAGCCAGTCCAATAATTACACGCAATATAATAACTGGTAACACGGCATATGCCGGCGCAGGGATATTTATTTTCGGTGACCCCGTAATCAGAAACAATCTCATATACGGTAATTCGGCCTATGTCGGCGGTGGCGTTATTATGGCTGGAGGCAGCCTGAGCAATAATACAATTGCCCTTAATGATGCGAGCTTCCAGGGTGGCGCTCAGGCTGGTGGTAACGTTCACATTGTTTTTAGTCCGGATTTTCCTCCTCCTCGTATATTGAATAACATAATATTTGGCGCTACCTCTGGTGGAGGCATAACCTGGGAGGGTGTTTATCAGGAAGGTGTGATGAAATTCAACAATGTTTGGAATAATACTCCGGACAATTATGGTTTTGCTGCCCCCGGTACCGCCGAGCTGACCTATGGTGGCCGGGCCGACCATACAGGTATTGAGGGTAACATTTCTCAAGATCCGTTATTTATTGACGCCCAGACAAACGATTACCATTTACAAACCGGCTCCCCGTGTATCAATGCCGGTGACCCCGGAATTGTTCCTCACCCCGGTGAAACTGATTTCGATGGGGAACTTCGGATGTACGCAGCCAGGATTGATATAGGTGCTTACGAATATTATGGCTATGTCAAACCTGTTGCCAATGCCGGCCCCGACCAGCATATAGACTTACCTGAGTTAATTACTCTTGACGGCGCCGGCTCGTTCTTTTATGACCCGGATGGGATCATGGAATTTAGCTGGGAGCAGGTTGCCGGTTCGGCTGTGGTCATGAGTGATTTCACTGCAAGCCGGCCAACAATCTTCCCTGAATCTGAAGGGGAATATCGTTTTGAGCTGGTGGTAAGTGATGGTTTGAATATCAGCGAACCGGATGAAGTGCTTATTATTGTTCGCAACCGTACCCCTGTGGCTGATGCTGGGCCCGACCAGTCAATGAGTTCTATTCCCTCTATAATTATTCTTGATGGCAGCGCCTCTTACGACCTCGGCGGCGTAGCTTTGACTTACCACTGGACGCAAACATCTGGACCTGATGTAATCTTAAGCAATGCAGATACTGATAAACCAACCTTTATTCCCTACCAGAAAGGGATATATGTATTTGAGCTGGTAGTAAATGATAGTCAACTCGACAGTGCCCCTGATATCGTTGGAATTGTTATAGGCAGCCGGGCTCCGATAGCAGATGCGGGATTGCCTCGATACACAGCTCGAGATCCGGTGGTCCTTGATGGAAGCGATTCTTTTGATCCTGACGGTTACGGACAGCTTACCTATCAATGGCAGCAAGTATCAGGCCCGTCGGTGGATATTACAGATGAAAATACTCCAACGCCCACAATCAGCGGATTTAGCCAGACAAATGCCATTCAGAAATGTGAGTTTGAATTGACCGTTAGCGATGGCGACCTCAGTGGTCACCCGGACACAGTGGAGGTAATAATCGTCCCCGATTTCGGTAACAATAACTTATCACAGGCAAATCCTCCTTTTGATCCGAACAAACCGACAATAGTAGCTTTCGGTGGTGGTGACTGTGTAATGGGTGTGGCTATGGTCTTTTCCGATCCGGCGGACTGGTACGCCAATGCCAATTTCCTGACTATCAGTTCTTATGGTCCGCCTTATTATCAGTATGGTGATGCGCTTATTACGTATCTTTCGAGTTTTGCACCGAATTATACTCAGCCAATCCAGACGATGGGATTCAGTACCGGTAACTTACCGGCGATAGATGTCGCTGTTCGTCTTAATGAGACCTACGCCGACGCTCGTTTCGCGATAAACCGTGTGTCACTGCTTGATGCTGCCTGTCGGGATTTCTCCAATGATATCGCCAAATTAGTGTCCACCAATGTGGATGGAGAAAGATGCTGGATTGATAATTATTATGCGACAGCCGGAAGATTTTATCCCGGGACATTGAATATTCGATTTCCGGCCCCTCCTGCCGAACATTCGACCCCGTTCGTATGGTTTCAGCAATCAAATAATCCCGGTGGCGGGGCTCGTAGCAGGCCTGTTTACAACGGAGGCGTTACGGCCGGATATTATCTTTCCGTTGCGGGCCCTGGTAAGAATCTTCAATTGACCTCTGACGCTGAAAACTATTACTTTGAATGGAATTCACAGAACGATGCTTTAAGGTTCTATAATGAATCTCAATATCCCGGTCGAATACCTGAAGCTGTGAAACTTGTTGGTCCTGCGGATGGGACTCTCGCCGATGCAAACGGAGTGGTATTAAGTTGCGAGACCAGTGAAAATGCCGTTGGCTACCAGCTTCTCTTTGGGCCGGCAGCTCACGATTTGAATTACCTTGCTTCTTATACTCCAGACCCGCCGGAAGAAGTAATCACCGAATTTCCTTTTGAGACGACTTATTGGACAATCAGAGTCTGCGATGAGTATGGGTCAACGGTTTATGCCGATCCAATACGTATCAAATCCAGTAACGTATCGGCCCAGGTAATTGAAAATATTAATACCGACAGAAAATACAGTTCTATTCAGCGTGCTATTAATAATGCCGGTGAGGGCGAAGAGATAGTAGTCGGTCCGGGAATTTATCAGTATTTCGAAGATATTGATTTCAAAGGTAAAGCCTTAACTCTCAGGTCAACCGACCCCAATGACCCTGTCGTCGTAGCGGCTACTGTTATCAACGGCACCGGTTATGGCCCGGTGGTCACTTTTTCCGGCGATGAAGATGCAAACAGCGTCCTTGCCGGCTTCACCATAACCGGAGGAAACGCTGGTATCTACTGCTCCGCTGCATCACCTGCTGTTACCTTCTGTAACATAGTTGGTAACATAGGAGCCGGGATAGAATTACACAATGGCAGCAATCCGGCAATCACCTACTGTGATATCGTTTCCAACACGGATTCCGGTCTTGCAATGGTTGATATAATTGGTGGACGGAATTTAACCTACAACAAACCTGCAATCATCAACTGCCTCATTGCTGAAAACTACCAACACGGCATTTCCGGCGGCATACCCACTATTACCAACTGTACAATTGTTGCAAACGGAAAGAGCGGCGTTTCCAGTTCTGAACCTGTCATTTCCAGCTCAATAATCTATTACAACGCCCTTAACTCTGATATTGTTCAGATAGAAAGCAATGTCACCGCCACAATAACTTATACCGATGTCCAGGGTGGTTGGCCGGGGCAGGGTAATATCGACACCGATCCTTTATTTGCCGACCCCGACAATAGCGATTATCATTTGAAATCGCAGACGGGTCGATGGGATTCGACCAGCCAAAGCTGGATAACCGATGATGTCACAAGCCCTTGTATCGATGCCGGCGATCCGGATACTCCGATTCACTTAGAGTTATTACCAAATGGCGGCGTAATTAATATGGGAGTTTATGGCGGGACATCCAGGGCAAGTAAATCTTTTGGCAATGGCGAATAATATATAGCACTGGCTTGCTTGGATAGGTAAAATAAATCGTGTGATTAAGATGAAAAATATAAAAGTCGCAATGTGCCAGATATTCTCACTTGATGGTGACCGTGATGGCAATTTTGTGCGTATTGAAAATGCCGTTAACCGGGCAAAAGATGCCGGGGCCGAGATTATCTGCTTTCCGGAAACAATAATATTGGGCTGGATCAATTCTGACGCACACAAAAGAGCATATTCGATTCCGGGGAAAGATTCGGCCCGTCTGTGCAAACTGGCCGAAGATTATCAAGCTTATCTTTGCGTCGGTCTGGCGGAAAAAGATGGCAGCCGCTTATATGATTCGGTAGTGCTGATAGACGACAGGGGACAAATTCTTCTAAAGCACCGCAAGATTAACTTACTGTCCGAGTTAATGAGTCCCCCTTATACTCCCGGCGAAAACGTCGATGTAGTTGAAACCAAATTTGGAAAAATCGGCCTGTTGATTTGTGCTGACACACATACAGATGAAATCCTCAATCGCATGGCGGCATTAAAGCCGGATTTGCTGCTCATTCCATACGGATATGCAGCCGAAGAGAATAAGTGGCCCGCTCATGGCAAAGAGCTTGAGAAAGTAGTAAAAAAAACAGCGAAAAAGACAAAAGCACCCGTCGTTGGGACCAATCTGATAGGTGAAATAACGAAAGGAACCTGGAAGGGCCGGATATATGGTGGCCAAAGTATAGCTGTTGATAAAACCGGCAAGACAATTTCAATAGCTAAAGACCGCGACCGGGATATCAATATCTTTCAAGTAAACGTCGGTTCGTAGTGTGACCCGATTCTTGTTTTAAGGATAAATTCATTCCAAAGCCCCAGCATGGCGTCTTGCCTTAGGGTCACCCGCTGCATATATAATTCCGGTATTCGGGTCCAAATAAATCATGACCGGGTATGCAATAGGCCGTGAAGTTGTTGTTATTTTATGACCGCGGCCGGCCAGTTCCTCCCTCACGCTTTCGTCGATATTTTCGTTCAGTGTGAGGCTTGCCATTTTTCCAAGTGTTTCCTTGCGGCTGGGATTGGGATTGAAAGAGTTCTCTTGATGTCCCGTGCTGAAGCGGGATGCAGTTACCGCATCTTTGGGCATCATCCCAAACTCAAGGTGGTTGAGAAGACAATTAAGAGTGGTCTGGTCCTGCAAATCACCCCCTGCGACACTGATGGCAATCACTGCTTTGCCGTCCTTAAGCACTATTGTTGGTGTTAATGTAATGCGGGGGCGTTTGCCCGGCTCGATACGATTAGGATGCCCCGCAGTGGTATTCAGACTCCGAAGCCTGTTGCCGTGCGCTACTCCCAGTTCTTCGCATACGGCATAGGGGCCGTTGCCGCTTGGTGTTGCCGCTACAAAATTCCCCCAGCGGTCCGCAACAACGCACGTAGTTGTACCGCCCGGTCCGGGCCGATATGTCCCGCGCTCCTTGACAGCTTTCATGTTAACAGGGTCACCCGGACGCACCTCCGAAGAAGCTCTGTTCATATCGATTAAAGGCCGGCGGAGCTTTGTGTATTCGTCACAAAGAAGAGCCTCTATAGGCACGTCCGCAAAGTGCGGGTCTCCGTAGTATGCATCACGGTCCGCAAAGCCCAGCTTCAACGCTTCGCTTAGGACGTGAATATAATCTGCAGAAAGATGTCCCATTTCCTTCAACGAGAAACCTTCCAGAAGCCGCAGTGTTTGGCACAAATATGGCCCCTGCGTCCATGTATCGCATTTGCAAACAGTGTAGCCTCGGTAATCGACCTTGATAGGGTCCTCCACACGAGTTACGTGCCTCGCAAGGTCCCTCTTACGGAGAAATCCCCCGTTCTTAATGTAGAAGTCAACTAATTTGTCGGCTATATCTCCATTATAGAAACGGTCTCTGGCTGCCTGCAGTTTCTTTTTCCGATTGCCGCGGGTCTTTTTTTCTGTTTCAACAAGCTTGCGAAAAGTGACTGCCAGTTTTTTATGCCAGTCTTTATCGCCGGAATCAAGCAGCGCCAGTGATGGCGCCACAACTTGCTCGAAGCTCATCGTTCCATATAGCTTGACCGTCGTAATACAAAGGCTCAGTGCCCCGGGCACAGGTGCGGCCTTTAAACTCCCGTTGGAGGGAATATCATTCTCGTAGTACCATTCAATCGCCTTTTTGTTGAGCGGCGCTCCGCCGAGTCCGCACAAAACTTTCACCTCTTTTTTGCGCGCATCATAGATAATAAGCGGTATTTCAGCACCGATAGCGTAAGAGCCGTAATCTGTTATGCTCAGTGCAAGAAGTGTTGCCGCCGCCGCATCTGCCGCGTTGCCGCCTTGTTTGAGCATGGAAATGCCCGCTGCAACGGCATCTTTCCCGCCTGCCGCTACGGCCCCGCCTTTTCCTGATGAATTCCAGCCAATCTCGGATGCGACTAAGGCTCCGGACATCATTAATGTCACTAACAATATCGTTCCCGGAAATTTAAGTGTTTTCATGAGATATACCTCCTGTCATTGCATTACGTTTACTGGCAGACATATTTTAACAAATCTATTTCGGTTTGCAAGCAGTGTAGCCGGTTCCGGCAGGCCATTGTATTGTAATATTTTATTTTAGTCAGAGATTAAATCTTGACCGTACGATATTATTGCTGTGTGTCTTTGTTCACATCGGCTTGTTGCGCATTTATAAGATGCTGGCTGTAAGATACTGTGTTTCCATCGCTGTTTACCTGAACCAGCCTGATAGTTACTCTTTTATCATCAACCTCCGGCCATTGCCGGCAGTGCCATGTTTCATCTGTTGTCCTGACATGGTAGAGCGTTGTGAACAAACCTGTCCAAACTACTGAATGCCAGTTTTGATGAATATGCCCCGCATAATTTGAGTCAACGTATTCTCTGTAGTCGAAAAGAAAGCTTTTTACCCTGTTCATTTCATCCCGCGAGAAAAGAAACTCATCGGCTGACGCATATCCTGTCCGGAACATCCCGATATGGGTAATGATGACAATGCTTTCCTTCCTGGCCTTTGGGCAGGTTTCGATATCGTTCCTGAACCATGGCCAGCTTCCACCCGCAAAATCGTGAAGCTCTCCCCCTTCATCGCTTGATTTCCTTGAGTTAAAATCACAGCTTACGAAGTGACAACCTTTGTAATCGAAAGAAAAATTTTGAAGATACTTACCGTCAACGGGAGTTGGTGCCTTCCGCCAATGCCCGAGAACGCTGCGAAGATATTGATATTGCTTGTTAAAGGTGTCCTCGAATTCTTTCTCGCATCTGCGCTGGATTTCGTTGTCACCTATGACTGGAATATAAGGGGCCCCGGAATGATTTAAACGGTCAAGTATTGCTCGGGCGATTTTCAGGTTCCTGTCCGATCCATAGCCGCCCCATGCAATGTCTCCCACAACAAACACCAGTTTTATGTCCTTCTCGTCTTTATTGTTGATTATCCAGTCAACGGCGCTTATAAATTTGGCTTTGTGGTCAATGTTCCCGTCGATATGTGGGTCGGCTATGATTGCAAATGAAAAAGTCTCGCCGTATCCGGCGGAAGTTGTCAGCATAACCAGAACCAATAGTGCTAATTGAGTTTTGAAACAGCTTCTAAGCATTTTCTATAAAATAGTTGTTGTCAGGATTTACCATTTGCCCCCTATTTCAGTCCGTTGCACAAAGTTTATACTATAATACAAAAATTATCTTAAAAACGCAAGCTCTCCGTTATTATCAGGATTTTCTGGTGGACGCATTATCGAAATAAAGTTGGGTGTAAATTTAAACACGTTTTCATAAATTAATATTCCCCCAAAAAGAAAAAATGGGCCGGGCTGGATTCGAACCAGCGTAAGCTTACGCTAACGGGTTTACAGCCCGTCCCCTTTAGCCTCTCGGGCACCGACCCATTTCATGTTTATACATAGTTGATTAAAACGAAAAATTAAAAGACTGTCAAGAGCCAATTGTTAATAGTTTAGTCAAGTTCCATCGGAAAATAGTTTTTAGCGTTGTTAAAGCAGATATCCTCGACTATTTTTCCAAGCAGGTCAAAATCATCCGGCAGCAGGCCTGTTTCGACGTCGTTGCCGAGCATATTGCATAGTATTCTGCGGAAATATTCGTGCCTTGGAAAGGACAGGAAACTTCGCGAATCGGTCAACATACCGACGAATCGGCTCAGCAGGCCCATATTCGACAGCACGTTCATTTGCTCGGCCATTCCATCCTTTTGGTCGAGGAACCACCACGCTGAGCCGTATTGCATTTTTCCCGGCACGGAGCCGTCCTGAAAGTTTCCGATCATAGTCGCAAACAAGGCGTTATCTTTCGGATTGAGGTTGTAGAGAATCGTTTTGGGCAGTTTGTTGCACTTGTCCAGCCGATCGAGGAATTTTGAAAGCGGCCGGGCAATCTCCAAATCTCCCATAGAATCACATCCTATGTCCCGGCCAAGGGTGTTGAACATTCGCGTACTGTTGTTTCTAAGCGCCCCTAAGTGAAGCTGCTGTACCCACCCGGACTCGTAGTCCATCAGGGCTAATTCAACCATCATCGCTGATTTGAATTTGAGACACTGAGATAAATCTAAATCTTTGCCAGACATTATCTTCGAAAAGATATTTCCGATTTCTTTTTCTGTGTAATCCTCGGCATAAGCGGTATCTAAGCCGTGGTCGGAAAGCCGACATCCGTTTTCGTGGAAATAAGCGTGGCGTTTCCGGATTGCTTCAATATACTGATGGTAATTGGTTATTTCCATATTACAGGCTGCTTCGAGCTTGTCGATAAATACGTTCAGGGCTGTAATGTCCTCGACGGCCATTGACTTGTCAGGCCGAAAGGCCGTGTGGACTTTAATGTCAAAATGGTCACGTCTGATTTTCTTATGATGCTCCAATGAATCGAGTGGACCTTCGGTTGTGCACACTAACCTGACATTCGCTTTACGCAATAGATTGCGCACACTGAATTCAGGTGTTCTTAACATCTCGCTGCACGTCTCGTAAATTTCCCTGGCGGTCTCCGGGCCTAATAGCTTGTCTTTTATGACGAAGAGGTTTTTCAGCTCCAGAGCAGTCCAGTGATAGAGTGGATTACCAATACAATACGGAACGGTTTGGGCCCATTTTTCGAACTTTTCATAATCATCTGCATTGCCGGTGATATATTTTTCCGCGATTCCATTGGCCCTCATTGCCCGCCATTTGTAATGGTCACCGTAAAGCCAGGCCTGTGTGAGGTTTTCAAAACGATGGTCGGCGGCGATTTGGTGGGCTGGCAGGTGACAGTGATAGTCATAGATGGGCATCGTCTCTGCGTGTTCATGGTAGAGGTTCCGGGCGGTTTCGGTTTGCAACAGAAAATCTTCTGTTAGAAATTGCTTGGACATTGGTTTTCCTCGTATCTTTTGATAGTTCCTGACAATTAGCTACTCTTGTTTATTTTGTTCATATTGGTCTGGTGGTCTCTTAATCTCAGGTTTTTTAAAATTTGCCATTTGCTTTGCCCAATCGGAGATTTCGCTCTTGGTTTTTGTAAGACGCTGAGATTCTTTTTTTTGGGGCTGTTTTTTATCTTCCTCACTTATCTTGCGCATCCATAACCAATATGCTACCCATCCGATTATTAACAGTGATATCGCGATTAGCATAAAGATTTTATACATTGCATATTCCCTTCGTATTAAACGATTATCTTTATAATTCCGGCCAATTTGGCATTATCTGAAATAATACCCTAATCGCTCAGCAAGGTCAATATTGAGTATAAGCGGCGGATTTTCTTCTCTCGCCGAAAGTGAACTTTATGTAAAGGTTTAACCGCCCAAAAAAAAAATTAAAATCTTTCATTTTTTTAATCAATAACCAAGCATCGAGAAACGCCTTCAATAAAGACAATGTAACTTTATAAAAGGATGCCCGTTGGTGTTCTTGAGATTTATTATATTAAAAATATAGGTGCGGAGCATGCCGAGGGTACGGAAACGATGGACTTTCTGTGCCTTCGGTGGCATTTCGGCAAAAATATACCCTTAATAGCGGCAAATCCACGGACTACTTCCGTGAAGTGTTTTGAACCAGAGATAATCTCCACCATTATACAGTA
>CAZWME010000035.1:15196-15653 GCA_964634515.1 uncultured Pirellulales bacterium
GTCGAAGCTGCGGTATCTCCTCCTCGTCCCGTCCAGTTCGTGTGGAAAAATTCACCTCGCGGCTTATCAACACGTTCGTACGTATGGGCGCCAAAATAATCACGCTGGGCCTGCAAAAGGTTGGCCGGAAGTCGCTCGTGACGGTAACCATCGTAAAAGGTCAGGGCCGAACTCGTAGTCGGTATCGGAATACCCATCTGCACCGCTGTGGTAACGACATTTCGCCAGGCTGGCTGTGCTTTTTCTACTGCATCCTTAAAGAACGGGTCCAGCAGCAGGTTGGTCAAATCGGGATTCTTGTCGAAGGCTTCCTTGATTTTGCCTAAGAAGACCGAGCGGATGATGCAGCCGCCGCGCCACATCAGGGCGATGCCGCCGTAGTTCAGGTTCCATTTGTATTGGGCAGCCGCGGCTCGCATCAACTGATAGCCCTGTGCGTAGCTGACAATTTTCGAGG
>CAZWME010000036.1:0-15653 GCA_964634515.1 uncultured Pirellulales bacterium
ATAGCGCAGCCAGAGACAGCCAATGAAAGTGCAGTCCCAGCATAAACGCTTCGTCCCAAAAACTCGCGTCTCGATATACTGTCGTTAGTCAAAAAAAATCCTTCCAATTCTTCTCTATACCGTCGGGACGATGGCTCCGTGTTTGCGGAGCATGTCCCGGATGTCTTTCAGCGGTACCCCGAGAGGGGTTGTATTCGCACCCACGGCCAGCGCGGCGGCGACACCGGCGGCCTGGCCCATGGCCATGCAGGAGGCCTGCACACGCAGTCCCGAGTTCGCCAGCCGGTCGCTGGACACGCAGCGACCGGCAACCATGATATTACGACTGTCCCTGGGGACCAGTGCGCTCAAGGGAACGGTCGGGACCGTGCCCCTGGCCAGAGGTTTGGGTTTGACGCCGCCGCTTGTGTGCAGATCCACGGGATAGAAGGCGTAGCAGACCGCATCTTCAAACACCCGCCCCGAAGTATAGTCCTCTACGGTGATCACGGTTTCACCCTGGATGCGGTAGCTCTCCCGGAAGCCGGCCTCCGGCTGCAAATGCATGAGGCGTTTTTTCGTTGTGCGGACTTTTCGTAGCACGTCCCTGCGGCCCTTCAGGTTTGCCGCCGTGACAGTGCGGGAGTTCGTCGAATCGGCTCCGTGAATGTATAGACTGTCCAGCAAACCGATTCCGGGGCCGTTCGGGCGTCCGGGGCTGTTCGCTTTGTCCAATTTGAAAAGCATAGAGCCGGGCTGCGTTTGGTTTCCGCGAAGTCGGGGTAGGTTCAGCATGCCGACTACCTCGGCGCCGCCCGTACAGTCAACGATCTGTCTGCACAACACACGACGCCGGGTTCCGAAGCCGGCACAATCGACCTGCCAGCCTGTAGCGGTTTTGTTGATGGCCTGGGGAAATTCGTAGTAGGCAATCCGGACGCCTGCCTGCGCGCACTTCTCCTCGGCGAGTATAGCATAGAGGAACTGGTTGACCCGCACCTGATTCTTCCAGTGACGATCGGGCACCTTGGAAAAATCAGGGAGGATTCCGCCATCCAATTCCACGCACTCGCGCACGAGTTCCCAGCCGATACCGGCAATGATCTGCTTGCCCCAGGCATCGAAAAGCCCGGGGAAAGACACACCGCCGGTGGTCGTAGTACCGCCCAACTGGCTGTTCCGTTCCAGGAGTAGAGTCTTGGCTCCTGCCCTACCGGCCTGAATCGCTGCAATGGTGCCGGCCGTGCCACCGCCTACAACCAGAACGTCACACTGTGTCGTAACAGATCCCTCCGTGTGTACGGGTTCAGGCTGAGGCATAGCATTGGCTCCCGATATCCCTTTGGATGAGGCGACCAGAGCCACACCGGCAGCAGAATACTGCATGAATTGCCGTCTTCCTATTGGGCTGTCATTCATCTCTTCTTCCCTTCTGTTTAGGTTGGTTCTGGGCATCTTCGGAAACTCCCATCTTCAAGAAAAGTCACTCAGCCCCCCACGTAAACAATCGTAAGTGAGTGAGGCGGCAAATCTACAACGCCTTTTTTCAAGGTCAGCTCCACTTCTTTCGGTGCTACCCGGTCGGGATAATCGATGTCGTTGTAGGAATCTACTGAATCGGCGCTGAGTAAGGTTGCCCTGTATTTCCCATCAAGCAACCTATGGCCCAGTTTGACCGTGCATTCCACGTTTTCCGAAGGATGACGATTCACCAGGGCAATGGCCCAGTGCCTGCCCGATTCGTCCACGGTAGCGATGGCATCCATCACCTGAATGCTCTGGTTGCCGTGCCTGAGATGCCCCGCTTCCAGATCGAGTTGGCCGACGCGGGCTTGCAGATCGTTGGCATACATCGCCATGGCGTGGTAATGCGTGCGTTTGACAATCCCCTTGGGATGGACGAACAGCGGGCCCCGAGTATTGACAATGGGCGCAATATTGGCCATGGTAACATCTTCTGAGTGACGAAGGCAGGCATTGTAGAACGAAGCCGCAAAGAGCGCATCGGCCATGGTGTACTGGTCGGCAAGGTCGTTTCCCCTGACTCTTCGTTCTACAAGCTCGACAATCTCAGGGTCCTTAAAATCCTCAACCTTGTTCCGTGGAAATCCGGGATGCTGCCAGGCACGCAGATTCCATTCGTCAAAGGCGATCTTGAGCCAACCTCGTAGACCGGCCTTATCTAGTGACTTGCGCACAAGAGCAATGTAAGCCTCCGGGTATTCGGACTTGGTGATGGCGGTCATATAATCATACCTCGGCAGATGATGCTCCCGCCGCAGCCAGTAATTGTGAACCGAAATGTAGTCTAAATATTCGCCTGCTGTCTCCAGCAGGTACGAAGATACCTCAGATCCGACCTTCCGCATCCCGCCCTGCGATCCCGCACATGTGACCCGTATATTCGGATCGATCCGCTTCATGGCCTTTGTCCCATCACGAACTCTATGGATATAAGCCTTGTCGTACCGTTCGTTCCCAACGCTCCAGAACTTGACGTTGAAGGGCTCAGGATGCCCGTTTTCCCGACGCAGTTCGGCATACTTGCCCTCAGTCGCGTTGCAGTAGGCAACCCAGTCAACCATCTCCTGAACGCTTGAGAAACTGTTATGGCAAATATAAGGTTCAGCACCCACTCGCCGGCAGAACTCGATGAACTCATGGGTCCCGAAGGCGTTGGATTCGATCGCGCCCCAGTGAGGATCGCCATAAGGCTGGCGCTTCTTACCTACTCCTTTCTGCCAGTGATAGCTGTCCACAAAACACCCCCCGGCCAGCGAATGACAGGCACCTTCAATTCCTTGAGTGCCTCGATAACATCAAGCCGAAATCCCTTCTTATCGGCCAGCGGCGAACCGGGTTCAAACACTCCGCCGTAAACCTGCCTGCCAAAATGCTCGAGAAAACCACCGAAGATCATCGGGTCGTAGGTTTTGGCCGCAGCCTCTGTATCAATAGCAACAGTCGCCTGGTTTGACAGGGTTTGTATCTGAGCGGCTACTGTTGCAACGCCAATCACAGCAGCAAATAGCAGAGCTGAAATAATAAGCACATCCCTATTCATTGTTCATGTCTTTGTTTGCCAATCATGATTCAATCGCTCTTTATTTCCACAGGACCTAAAAGCCCGGAACTCCTGAGCTTCCAATCATCACGAATCTTAATGTTGGTCTTTGTATAACGTTTGCCCTGCTGTTTGCCCCGGTCGCCGATTAGACGGTTTTGCCAGGAGTTGACCACCGTGATCTGAAGTCGGTTCCGGCCGGCCTTGAGCGCATCGGTGATTTCCACGCGGAAGGGCTTGGTCCAGGTAATGCCGATGTCCTTACTGTTGATCGTGACGGACGCGATGCCGACATCCTTTACTTCGTTGAGCTGCAACCAGTAACGCCTGCCGCGCATCGGTTTCAATTCGAAGGTGTTCGCGTAGGTAGCCTTGCCGGAGTAATACTTGATCCCCTCGGTAGGGTGCTGTGTCCAATCGGTCAGTGCCTTGAATTCAACCGACGCAGGGCCACCCCAGGCCGGATCGAATCCGACCTGCCACGGGCCCTGAATCTCTTTGACAACATTCAACACCGGGTAATTAGAACGTTCCGTACCTTGTTTTGCGGCAGGGATGGATTTGCGGAAGAAGACCAGGCAGGAGCCATAGGGATCAAACTCCATGGGAATAATCGTCCGGCCATCGTTCTGTTTGAATGCGCCCGCTATCGTAATGTGTCCTGTCACCGGGTCCCACAATTCCGGTTGTTTGCCGGAAACACGGAATGCGGAGGCAATGGATTTGGGCAGATCCGTTTGGTTGCAGACAAAGTAGACATCAGCGTCACCAATGGTGTAATGGATATACTGGTAATCCGATTGTTTTTCAACGTCGAGCACCTCAAAGTCCAGGGCAATGCTATCCCGTTGCAGAAACTCACGAGAGGTCTGTCCCCAAACGAGACGACCGTTGCCGACCCTTTTCTGGCCTGTTGCCGCCGGATTGCTGCCCCACAGCCTGTCGGCGAGTTTGTGGAATTTGCGTTGAGCGGATTCGCCGCCCACCAGACTGACCAGTCGCTCCGGTTTGGGCCCCAGGACAGTGGCTCCTTGTTTGAGTAAGGTCTGAACCTTCTCCAGAACCGCCAGGGACAGGACCTTGTGATCAGGCAGGACTAGCACCCTGTAGCTCAGTCCGCTGGGAACCACAACATTGCCATCAACAACGTACAACTTTAGTAAAACTTCTTCATTGGTCACGTCGAAATCGTAACCGGGCAAGGCGCCGGCCCGGTTGAATCCCTTGTGCACGGCAATATTTGGCACGTGGTCGCCATAGTAATACAGGACATCGGCCACGAATGTGCCGCGCTGAACCACGGCTTGAATGCGGTTCATGTAGTCCATGAACGGCTCCGAAATATCCCACCAGGTCACCTGCGGATTGACGTGGGTGCCGGCAAAGTATTCCTGGCCGGGGATGCCCATCGCTTTGGGTGAGCAGGTAAAGGTATGGAAGAAGACCATGTTCAGCCCTTCACTGTACTCGAAATCCATGGCCGGTTTCAAATCATGCCATAACTCGTCGGCCCAGTGGGGTTTTCGCAGAGATGTGAAGGACTCTGCGCCCACATACTGCTTGCCATAGATGTGGGCGGCCGATGAAGCCTGTTTGATGAAGAAGCGATTCTCGGGATTGGGACGATGCGGAGACGGTATCCAGAACTCGCTCATGACGACGTCACTGTGTGAATAGTTGGTAATCCCGTCGAGCGGAGCGGCGTGCGGACCGGAACATTCGGGCTGGATCCCCATGTTGTACCGTGCCGCCTGTTCGGCAAAGCGCTTATAGTGATTTTTCGACACACAGTGAGCAATAGCCTTTCTCAGGTCGGCCAGGAAGGCGTTGCTGACCTCACGGTTTTCAATGATCTTGCCGGCCACGACGGGCAAGTACTTGACAATATCATATCCGCAGTATTGCTTGAAATCCTCGGCAAATCCCGGGCTCCAGTTCATGCCGCCGCATTCCCAACTATCGGTCTCCAACTGCTTCAAAACAGTCCCGGCCAAGGGACCTGCCTTTTGCAGCAGCGGATCGACCGTCCTATGCCAGTAGCGGTCGAAGACATCCCTGCTGAGATAATCGATGACATGTCCCTTCCAGTTGTCGCTCGACGTCGCGACATGAGCCTTGGTCGGGGTATAACCGATACGCAGGACCGTCCATTTCCCCGCAGGCACTTTCCATTTCAACGTACCATTTTCACTTATCTTGTCAGTAATATCTATGATGTCCTTAAGTAATGCGTCTTCTTCTCCATCTACAGAAGGATGATCATTCAGCAAAAAACGACAATCCGGTGCCGATCCGCCCATCTCACGTGCGCCGGATTTGGCTGTCAGATGACTGATGGGTCTTCGGATTGTCCCAGGCAGGTTTTTATTCGGATAGGCCAACACACAGATGTCACGATAATAATTGTAGTTGGATTTGGGAATAGGCAGTGTCTGTTCGATCCGTGCCGGTCCTTCCACCTGAACCTCCGACCAGGTGATCTGCTTGGCCTTGTCGTCCAGCGTGACAAACGGTCCGCCCAGATTCCAGCCGCTCTGAATGGAAAGGCCCAACTCCAAGCCGAGGCGCTTGGCTTCCTCAAGCGCATGAAGATATAGCTCTGTCCATGCCGGACTGGAAAACATCGGGCCATTAGGAACGTTTTTGTCAGGGCCCCAGCGCAGTTCGGTTCCCGCGTCAAAGATCATCGCCCCGCTGAAGCCCTTGTCGTGCATCGCCTCCAGGTCTCTGGTGATCGCCTCTTTGGTGACATTACTGTTGAGCCACCACCACCAGCAACGAACCCCGGCCTGGCGCGGTGGGTCCCGGAAGTCGGTCTCTAAGCTGCCTGCCCTCAGCACCGACAAACTTATAAGACACAGTACTATCGCTGCAGTTTTTCTTTGCATTATTCATTTCCTTTCAGTTTGATTAACCAGGATGCGTACAGGTCCGAGCAGACCGGAAGGCAGGAGTTTACCCGGACCGCTTCGGGTGGTAAACGTGTACCGGCCGGTCTTGTACTCTTTGCCTTCCAGAAAGCCGGATTCCCATTGCACGGTTCGCACATCCCTGTCCGGTGCCTGTTGGTCGCCGAGAAGGCGGTTCGGCCAGCGGTTGGCTATGTCGATCTCCAGTACATTGCCTTTTGCCTTGACAGCCTCTGTGATATCCACACGCCACGGCGCACACCAGACGACGCCCAAATCCTTACTGTTAAGTCGGACACGAGAGATATCGTGAACCGTTCCGAGATCAAGATACAACCGCTTGCCTGATACCTGAAACTTGAAACCTGAAAATTGAGGTAAATCTAAGATTTTCCGATAAGTGGCGATGCCGGAATAGTACTTTATGCCGCGCTTGGCAAATTTGGTCCAGTCCTGTAAGGTCTCGAATGTAACCTTCTCCGGGCCACCCCATTTGGGATCAAAGGAGACTTCCCAGGGACCTGCCAGTGTTGTCACTGTTTTTACTTCGGGGAAATTTAACTTGCCTGCTTTTGTCACCGACTTCGATGAACCCTTACTTGGGAACATCACAAAGAAACTCTGATGCGGCTCAAAAGTCATCGGAATAGTAATGGTTTTACCTTGACAGGTAAACTGCGGCAAGGCCATGATTTCCGCGGTCACGGGATCCCACAACTGCGGCGTGCCTTGTTGCACCCGGAAGCTGCATGTCGTTTCCACTTTATGGTTCGCTGTATTGGCAACAAAATAGATATCCAAAGAATCAGTTCTGCGGTGGGTAAACCGAACCGGCCCATCCGATTGGAAATCCTCCGGTACGTCCATATGCTCAAGCACGGCGGCGGTCGTCGCATAATCGGGATAGAGCTCAGCGGTTGTGGTTGTTGCCGGTTTTTTCAAATGCCACGGTGCCATAGGTCCGGGTCCAAGCGGTTTCGCAGCGGACCAATCCGTGCCGTTGCCTCTGGCATACCATGTCTGATCTGTCACAATCACCTTGCTTGTTCCGTCAGACTCACTCAACCGCATGGCGGCGATAAAACCCGCGGGATTGGGTGTGTCCGAGGCGTTGTTAGCAACAACGCTGATCGTGTTTTCTCCTTTATGCAATACCGGCAAAATGTCCGCTGAATAGATAATGTTAAAATTGTTCCCTGATAGTACGTGCCTACCGTTAACCTTGAGCGTGAATGCGTTGTCGGCAGTCGCCTCGATTTTCGCCTCTGTCAGACATTCAACATCCGAGACTTCCCATGTATAGCGCAAGTGGACATCTCCGACTGGAGCAGAACGTGCCGGATTGCCTCTATTAAACCAGATCCAGCTTCCTCTTTCTGGTAATAACGGTTTTTCAGACTTAATCTTTCTTTTGCCAGGTTGAACGCCCGGATCCCAAATAATGCGCCCTTTGCCAACCTGCCGTTCAATTGAGGGGGTGTTACCCCACAACGCTTCCGCCAGCTCACGCACCTCGGCATCGCACTGCGGATAGTCACTCAGGCTCGGCGAGGCGACCGGTGGCGCACCGTAAACAACGGCACCTGCTTTGACGAGTCGGATAATCTTTTTCAGCAGCCTCGGCGTCATGGTTTTAAAACGCGGCAGCACAAGAAGTCTATAGGATGTCCCCCCCGGAAACACAATGCGTCCGTCCTTGACGTCGGCGCGTGTCATCAGGATATTCGGCGAACAGCCATCAAATCCGTACCCCTTCTTGTCGGCCAGCGGGCCACTACCGTGCAATACACTGGCTGGCGCACGAAAAACGTGAGGAGCGCCTTCGGGCGTTAGATACAGGATATCGGAAACCGTGATACCCTGACGCAACAGATGACTGCAGCGCGTGACGTACTCATGGTAATCCTTCACCATGGGCCACCACGTCTGACCCCTGTCCCAATGCACACCGTAAGGGCCCATGGTCATACCCGGACGATATTCCTCGCCCAGCGGCTTGTGGGCAAAGGTATGATAGACAAAACGGTTGATCCCCATACAGAACGCCCAGTCGCCCTGGTTCTTCATGGACCAGGGGTACTGCCGCCATTGGTCAATCCCTGTAAACGCCTCCGCCGATACGATCGACCGGCCCATGGTGTGGGCGATGGACGTTGCTTCAATACAACTGAAAGACGAATCAAACCCAAATCCGGCGCCCCAGAATTCACACATTGGCACATCAGCCACGGCCCCCAGATCCAGGTCGGCGCAGGGATTCATGTCGTAGGGTTCTATGGACAGTTCAAAGCCGTGCTTGTGTCCCAGCGTTTTCAGATAGCCTGCGTAGTTCTCCAATACTAGTTCCTGGGCCGTAAGGCGTACATCCCAGAGAAAGCGTTCTGATACCGCAACACTCTTGACGGCGCGACCGCTGAATGTTACGAGGAAGGGCTGCGGATCGTATCCGCGGCGTCTGGTAAATTCCTCCCGGAACGCCGGTGTCCAGTTCTGCGCACCCATTTCCCAACTGTCGAGGTGGACCGTGGTCCAGCCATGCTTTTCTGCACGCCTGCCAACCTTCTCGAGGAGTTTGCCGTAGTAATTGTCAAAATGATGCTCCAGTGCGCCCTTATCAAACTTGTCATGGTCAAAGCCCACACCGGGGGCGGGCGCAGGTCGGGTACTCGCACCGGTGGAGCGGCGCCCCATGCGCATAATCGTCCATTCCCCGGCCGGGACCGCCCATTTCAGGTGACCATCCGCCTGCAGCCGCCCGCTCAGATCGATCATGGTCTCGGGATCAATAATGTTTGATGTGTCCTGCTGCGGGTAGTTCACTGGTGCCGGCAGATAAGGCTTGACGCCTGCCATCGAGGTGTAGGGATCACGTTCAAACAGCGCTTTCTCATTTATATTATCGATAACCGGGGCGCACTTTGGGAACGCGTAAACCACAACATCCTCATAAAAGGGACTGCGCATCGTGTGCCATCGGGTACTGCGCTGGCCGGGCACAGGGAGAACTCCGTCGAAGGTAGCGGGCCCCTTGGTTTCTATGGTGCTGAACACCAGATGTTGCATGGACTGTTCGGCTTTGACCCAGGGCCCGCCACTGCCGGTCCAACCCGGTCCCGCTCCCAGTGTGATGTCAATGCCAAAACGTTCGGCATGACGAACCGCGTTAACAAACAGTGCCTGCCACTGGTCGCTCATAAAATCCACCGGCCCGCGCGGTACGCCCACATTCACTTCCAGGAAGACCAGATTGCCGATGCCAACCTCTTTCATTGATTCGAGGTCTTTGACCATCTCGTTACCATTCAGATTCCCGTCCATGAAATACCAGTACACCCCAGGCCGAGCCGAGTTCGGGGGGGCCCTGAAGGCGTCTCCGAGGTCAGCGGCGGATGCGAACGAGGCTGTCCCTGCAAGTACCAGCAGTATCAACACTTTGTGTTTCATAGGTATTCTTTCTCCCTGGCTCGAATACTTATTGAGCAGACATAGTTATATGCAGAAAGTACTGTTTGACAAGCCACTATCTCCTCATCTCTATCATCAAGTCCACCTCAACTCCTGCTTTGAGTAAGCAACTCGCGAGATCCAGTCCAACAGCACCAGAGCCACATATCAGCACAACCATAGTCTTGATTTTATTCAGATTGCTTCTTTTTCGCCAGACTTTTGTTAATACGTAAGGTCTTTTTGAAGTCTGTACTGGTATTACTGAAAGCAATTAGTAGTAATTCTTCTTTATTTTTAGCTGTCCTTATAAGAATACTATTATCGAAGCATTCATTTCTCACCGTTTACTTGATCAATTACGAGTTTTTATGATGCGTAGCCGTCGGCTACTTAAAGCGCTGCTTATTAAACTGACTCATCATGGGCTATGGATTCATCGCTTTGATAATACCTAAAATGAAAAGTAGGGTGAGAACAAGAACGAGAATCAGACTGACTACAAAGTGCTTTCTTCTAACTTCCTGCAGTTGATGGCTGTCATGCAGGACTTCGGTCTGCGGATCTTGCAGGTAGATCCTAATATGCTTAACTGCCACGAATTGAGCGATCTTTTGAGCTCCATAGACAAATAGAACAACCAACAGGCAGAGCGGCTTGAAGGGATGGAGTTGACGGAACTGTTTTCTGAAATAGCACCGAAGAATTACAGGTCACAGCAATGGGGGCCCCTAAGTCGAATTAGGATACAGGATAATACATATCGGTGGCTTTGTAATAAACATGCCCGGGAGTATAAGAAGTAAGGGGGGCTTTTCGATTGATTAATTACGATCCTTCGGTTCCTTCGAACCATTCGGCTACGCTCAGGGCGGGCCCTGCTCAGTACAGGCAGGACTTGCGCTTTATTCGGAGCAGGGGATGAATTTTAAGCTTTTTTTGCTGAAGATTGGTTGATATTGGCCGGCAATAAAGTTTTTTTGAATAATTTTCCTGAATCATATAGAAGATAGAGTCCAGAATTCCGCCCCTATATCAGGACGCTCTAAAGGTTTAATATTAAGTAAAAACAGCGTTAAGGAAGGACGGTAATAGTAGTCGCTGATTACTTTATTAACTCATTTGGGAGGTCCTGATCTGCACATATTTATTAAATCCGGTGAAAATGCTTGCAGTTCTTATAAAGCTGTGGCATAATCACAGCCCAGTCGAACAATATGATTATACAGGTAAAATGAAAAAAGGAATATGAAAACAACAAAAGCCGCAGACATCATGACAGCGAATGTTATTACGGTAAAGAAAGATGTGGTATTAACGGAAGCAATATCTCTTCTTCTCCGTTGGCATATCAGTGCCCTGCCTGTTGTCGATGATGAAGATAAAATGGTTGGCATCATTAGTGAAATTGACCTGGTGAACCTGACATTTGACGGAAATGCAGCAGACACAATAATTGAGGAAGTGATGGTAACAGATATTATATCCTTTAATCCGAATACGGAATTAGCCGATTTGGTTCAGACTTTTTCACAAAAACATCTTCGACGGGTTCCAATCATAGACAAAGGTAAAGTTGTCGGCATTGTTAGCCGTCGCGACATCCTCCGAGAAATGCTCCGCAGATATAATTAGTACTAACAAATCCGAGATATTACTCCCTTGTGTTAGCTAACTGTTAGTCCCATAGGGGCCATGTTCGCTCCCATTAAATAAGAGGTAGTTGTTAAAATAGATAGGTAAAATTGATGACAGTAAAGAAATTAAAAAAGGCCGCTTTTGATAAATGGGTCAACGAGTGCATAAACAATCAGCGAGTGTATGGAGTTCAGGCTAAAGAGGATCGTTTTGTATTTGCAGAGTTGACGAAAGCCGGAGACCTTCGTTTAGACTATGATGTGACTATCCTGCCACCCAAGAAGTATTTCCAGCCGCCGCGAGAGACGTTGCTTAAGTTTGACCGGAATGAGGGTTTCGAGAGTGTATTCGATAACCAGCCGTTCGTCTTATTTGGGGTTCACCCTTACGATATGGTAGCGATCTCGCAAATGGACAAGCTGTTCGCTAAGGATATATGCGATACTCAATACATCACTCGTCGGGAGAATGCTACAATTGTGGCCTGCGACGTACAGAATGCGTCGAAGAATGTCTTTGCCGGCTGCATGGGTACGGCTTCAGTTAACGAGGGTTTCGATATTCTGATTACGAAAATCGATAATAACTATTTGGTCGATATCCGCAGCGAGAAAGGTCAGGTATTGTCTGAGACTATCAAGGATGCCGAGGACGCTGATGACATTAGCTTGAAGCTAAGGAAATTAGTCTGGGCGGATAATGCCGAACTACTGCAGAAACATAAACTTAATGTCCGACCTGATGTTCTTCCGAGGCTGCTGGAGCGATCATATGAACATCCCGTATGGGAAGAGAAGTCTGAGCGATGCTATTCCTGCGGATCATGTAACCTGGTATGTCCGACATGTTATTGCTTCGACATACGCGAAGATGTCGAGTGGAACTTGCAGAAAGGTGAACGCTATAGAGTCTGGGACGGTTGCCTTCTTGCTGATTTTGCCGTCGTGGCGGGTGAGCACAATTTCAGAGGCAACCGAGCGGACAGGTACCGGCACCGCTACTATCGCAAAGGGAAATATGTACCGGAGAAGATCGGGGAGATAGCCTGTGTTGGGTGTGGACGGTGTATTACAGCGTGTACGGCCAACATTGCCAACCCGGTCGAAGTTTACAACATACTTGTGGAAGAAGGGAAATAACGTAGATGTGTAAATGCGATTCTAATAAGGATATCTACCTTCCATTACCTGCAACGTTAGATAAGGTACAACCAATGACAAAATTAGAAAGTTTCTTCTCTTGTCAACTCGACTCGGGCAAGGAGCTCGAACATATGCCAGGCCAGTTCGTGGAGGTTTCGATTCCCGGCATCGGCGAGGCGCCTATTTCAGTTTCTTCTTCGCCGACACGAAAAGGGACTTTTGATATGGTCATCCGCAAGGTCGGTAATGTTACGCAGGCCTTACATAGATTAGCTGCTGGTGATAAGATCTTTATCCGCGGTCCATTCGGGACATCGTTTCCAGTTGATGAAGCGATGAAGGGAAAAGACGTTATATTTGTCTGTGGCGGTATTGGGATTGTTCCTGTTCGTTCAGCAATCCAGTATGTACTGGACAACCGTGAAGATTACGGGCGTGTAATAATTCTTTTTGGAGCAAAAACTACCCGTGATCGACTCTTTATCGAAGAATTCGAGAAATGGCGTGAAGAAAAGAACGTGACAATCCTGGAAACAGTCGATCATCGTGATGAAAGCTGGTCGGGACCTGAAGGTGTAATCACTACGCTGTTACCACTGGTTAAGATAGATAAGGATAATACCATTGCTATTATTTGCGGTCCCCCTATCATGTATAAATTTGTAATTATTAATTTGCTGGAGGCAGATATGAAAGAAGATCAAATATACCTGTCGCTGGAGCGGCATATGAAATGCGGTGTCGGAAAATGTGGGCACTGCCAGATTAATAACCTGTACGTATGTCAGGATGGTCCCGTATTCAGATTTTCCGACATCACAGATATCAAGGAGGCATTATAATGTCCAAATTGAAAGTGGCTTTTTTTGATTTCGCCTGTTGCGAAGGTTGCCAGTTACAGGTTTACAACATGGAAGAGGAAATCCTTGATTTGCTGGAAATTATCGAGCCGGTCGAGTGGCGAGAAGCTATGTCGGATCAGAGCGAAGATTATGAGGTCGCGATTGTCGAAGGTTCAATCACGCGCATCGAGGACGAAAAACGCCTCAAAGAGATTCGCAAGCAAGCGAAGATACTCATTGCTCTCGGATCGTGTGCGACGACCGGAGGAATCAATAATCTCAAGAACAATTTCGAGATGCAGGATGTCAAGAAATGTGTTTATGGGAAAGATGCGAACATGCCGCATCTCGACACATATCCGACAAAAGGCGTAGGCGAGGTTGTCAAGGTAAACTATATGATTCACGGATGTCCGACGAACGTACAAGAGTTCTCTTACATCGTACGTTGTCTGGCACTGGGCAAAGAACCGAAAATTCCCAATTACCCGGTATGTGTTGAGTGTAAGATGAAAGAAAATGTCTGCCGCTTCGAATACGGTGAGATTTGTCTGGGCCCAATTACCCGGGCAGGTTGCGACGCAAAGTGCCCATCGAGCGGGATGTGGTGTTTCGGTTGCCGTGGATTCGTTGATAATCCCAATATAAATGCCGCCAAGGACGTAATGGACGAGTACGGAAAGACGCTCGATGACCTGCGCGGTAAGATGTTGCTTTTCGGAAGTAAACAGGAGTTCTGATGACTAAAAAAGTTAATATAAGCGTTAATCACATCACACGAGTCGAGGGACATGGAAATATCCGGCTTAGAGCGAGTGACGGTAAAGTAGAGCACGTTGAGTGGCAGGTACCGGAAGCGCCTCGGTTTTTTGAAGCCATGGTGCGAGGACGTAGCTTCGAGGACATTCAGACCATCGTCAGCCGGATATGTGGTATTTGCTCTGTAACACATTCGATGGCTGCTATCAAGAGTATCGAAAATGCTATGGGCATTGAGGTCTCCGAGCAAACAGACAAACTGCGCATTCTGTGCCATTACGGCGAGCAGGTTGAAAGCCACATCCTGCACGTCGGTTACCTCGTGGCTCCAGACCTCCTTGGCCAGAAATCGGTTATACCTCTGGTGGAATCGCACCCGGATGTAGTCAAGACAGTAATTCGTCTTCATCGTCTCGGCAATACATGGATGGAAATCATCGGTGGACGAATGACGCATCCGATCACACTGAAGCCCGGAGGTTTTACAGCTATACCCTCAGAACAAAAACTTCTTGAACTCAAGAAAGCAATGGTAGATGCTATTCCGGATGTAAAGATACTTATCGAGGTAATACTGAGCCTGGCGGACAAGTTTCCTGCTTTTGATCGAGACACAGAATATATCGCATTAAAGTATCCGGATTACTACACATTCTACCACGGTGATATCGCCAGCACAGACACGGACGAAACAGTGCCGATCCATGGGTTTGAGGGTGTGGCCAACGAGCATGTTGTGCCGCAGTCCACTGCCAAGTGGTGTAAATGGCATCGTGATTCTTATGCAGTGGGCGCACTGTCTCGTTTCAATCTGAATGCCGAGAAGCTTTTACCTATGGCAGCCGAAACAGCCAAGAAGTTCGGCATTGAAAAAGGTACCTGCAATCCGTATCTTAACCATGTGGCACAGGTTGTTGAATGTGTTCAGGTTGTCGAGCACGGCCTGCAACTCATCGACCAACTACTCACGAATGGATTGAAACAGGAACCGGTTAAGGTCGAACCCAGGGCCGGAGAAGGTGTTGGATGCGTCGAAGCACCTCGGGGCATCCTCTTCCATCGCTATGCATTCGATGAGAAGGGGCTTTGTACAAAGGCCAACATCTGCATACCGACCGGGCAGAATCACGCGAACATCCAAAAAGACTTCGAGGCCTTAGCACCTCAGATTATCGATCGTGATCAGGATGAGATTCGCCTGCTTCTGGAAATGCTGGTTCGTTCATATGATCCGTGCATCTCATGTTCTACTCACTTTCTGAACGTAGAGTTTGTGTAAGCTGTTTGTGCTCTAATGAAGCCGATACTCATCATCTGTCTTGGCAATCCTTTGATGCGGGACGAAGGGATCGGTATCCGTTTAGCTTCGGAGCTTTTAGTCCATCTTACCGACAATCCCGACGTTGAAGTTCTGGATCTCGGGACAGGGGGACTTTCCATAATACATGCTATCACAGGGCGAGAGAAAATCGTATTTGTCGATTGTGCGATTATGGGGAAAACGCCGGGCCTTATAAATCGCTTCACTCCCGAGCAGGTACGTTCGCTGAAGGTGCGGATGCGTTACTCCCTGCACGAGGGTGATTTGCTCAATACACTTGAGTTGTCGCGACGTTTGGGTCAATGCCCTGATGACATCGTAATCTTTGGCATCGAGCCGAAGGAAATAGCTCATGGCGAAGGACTAACGATCAAGCTGGAAAACAATATCCAACAATACGTTCGAACCATTCTGAAAGAACTCGATAGAACATGAAGAAGATGAATTTTGACTCGACAGTAGAGAAGCAAACATACATCAATTTACGCTTTTCTATCGCTCTCATTCGATGATGGCACACTTCTCGCCCCAAAAACGGCCCTACTTTTGCACGTT
>CAZWME010000037.1:0-15559 GCA_964634515.1 uncultured Pirellulales bacterium
CCCATGCCGTTACTTGAGATATCAACCATCCGGCCTTTGTGACGTGCTTTGTTAAGGTTTTGGAAATACCACATCGGACGGCGATAATATAATCTTTGCTCTCTCCTTCGCTCGTGGAATCTTGTTTGCTTGATTTGTTTTGTGTCTGGCATTTCCTTTGGTTTGTTGTCGTCGTCATGACGATTGTTTGTAAGTAGGTTTATCTTTTGTACAATCAGTTTCCATTCCTGTTCATTGAAACCTTTTTCAAGGCAGTTGGAGTGCACGTAAGCTACGAATTTTGCATCTTTGGGCATGACTATTCTTCCACCGCAGACAAGCTTTGAGTCGTATAGGTAAAGATTCAAAGGAGCTGTTGTTACCTTCGGTCTGTTATAAATTGCCTCCGTAATCAGGCGCTCAATTTCAGGGACGTTCATTTTGCTCTCCAAACCCTTTTGGCTTTTCTCGTTCATATTATCGGCTCTGAAAGTGGAGCACTTTGTAGTTTTTTTAACATGCTTGCAGCTCTTTTTTACATTTGTGAACACTAATCAATGTATCGAAGAATCTTACAGAGCAGTCATCAGCATTCGATTTTAAGCAGCTTAGAAGGCTATTTATCTTAGTTTTAACCACTTGTTGATTTCAGCAGCTAAACCCGTGCCTTAACATTGGTAATCTCATCCGTTTTGTGCGGGGTATCTCTGAAGAAATCCTGGCACTCGGATATTCTTTTGACTATGTTCTTTCTGGTGATGATTCCCACCAGCGTTTTCTTCGGTCCTGTTACTATCGGGACTCTTCGAAAGTGGTTGTTAACAAGACAATCGCAAACATCAACTAAACTGTCTTCTATATCGAAGCTAACAATTTTGCGTGTCATAAATTCATCCACCCTGCCCGTCCTGTTGCCGAGATTATAAAGCAGCGTCATTACGTCTTTTTCTGAGATGATACCAACCAGTTGCATCTTATCATCGACTACGGGCAGCCCAGTTATATTATTTTCAACTATAATCCTTATGGCCTCTTGTATCGTAGTTTCCCTGTTAACTGTAATCACATCCTTTGTCATAATGTCTTCTATTTTAAACATATTTATTTCTACTCTTTTGAGATTAGCCCTAATCAATCTCCCAGAAGACAAGGATTGTATAGAACAAAACACAATTAATAAAAATACTCACTTTCATTCATTAATCGGCGTATTCAGGCGTCAACTTTATCGGGATATAGGACTTAAAAAAGCGTTTTAGTGAACACCTGCAGTTCTTTTTGTATTGTTCCGATAAAACTACTTAAGTCAGCTCTTAAAATTCCCCATCATCTTTTGACGTGCATTTCCTGAGCGTCTATTAAATGGCGAACTGATCAGGACCTTCGCCGGCCCTGCAAGACCTGAGGAGATTATCTGCAAATCTGTCTCGAGAATAGGGGCTTTCCGGTTACACAATCCGGATCGATCTGACAGAATAGCGGAAAAAAGCGTTACATTTAGTGTCACTGCCGGCACTTATTTATAGTTACTGATGATTGGTTTTTGAAGGAGGGAGGCGGTTAAGTGTATTGGATATACACTATCGCTTTGGCCTCTGTTTTGTTTGATTCACTTGTCGGCAAAACGGAGGCTTTTTTATCAATAGTCAATATAACCTTCTCTCATTATGCGCACAGGTCTTTCGCTACTGCTTAAAGACAAACGGGGCCTATACCGAGTAAGTATAGGCCCCGAATTTACAAATCTACTGCACAGTTGTGCTTAACAGCCAAATCCCTTTTTTAAGGTGCGGGTGGATAGAGACAAATGTCATCAAAATACATAATACCCGAGCCGCCGGCAGTCGGGTTGCTCCTGTTACCCAGGCCAAGAGTAATCGAATTTACATTGGTAAGGTTAATACCAAACGCCTGGAGGTCTATATTCCATTGTGTCCAGCCTGGCATCGATGCCGCATCAGGATTATCATTATTGACCACCGCACTGCCGTTAAGAACGACATACAAAGTCTCAGCGGCATTAGCCGCGTCACCTCTGTACCAGACCGTTAGCGTGTTAACGCCGTTCACGGTCCAGTCACGATTGGAAGTCAATGTTAAAGTCGCTTCAGATTTGCCGGCTGCGTTGTCGTAGGCCATTGGCATCGACTGCAAACCACTGTGAACAATAGTCTGCTCGGCAAAAGGAGCATTAGCATTACCAACGACAGATCCGTTCGTAGCCGGGTTGTCATAGCCGTCCACCCAGGCCAGATATATCCTGTTAGAACCCGGTTCACCTTCATTAATGTCATTGTAAGACTCAAAATCATCCACGGCAAGGAAGTTGGCCGTGGTGAAGTTCCAGAGAGGACCTGTCCATGGGCTGTCTGCGCTGGCGTTATTAGCCTCATCAATCCGCCAATAGTAGGTGGTGTTCCACTCAAGGCTGCCAACATCATAGGTCTCGGCCCCGAGGTTTCCGCTGGCTTTAAGCTCCAGAGAGGCTGCATCGGCACCGAAATAGACCTGGTGTGTATCGGCAGAGACTCCCGGTGTCCATGTGAGAACCGGTGTTTGGGTGACATCGACGGCGCCTTTAGCAGGTACCGGGCTTCCAACTGCGCCCTGAGTAATAAAGCTCCAGACGTTTCCTTTATGTGTAGTGGGAGGATCGAACTCATCAATGCGCCAGTAGTATGTTTTAGCCAATTCAAGCGGGCCGGGATTAAAGATTGTAAATCCCTGAGGGAGTCCTCCAGCGGCATTGCTGACATCGTCAAAATTGTCACCGAAATACACGGTGTGCAGTTTCGCATTGAAACCTGGCATCCAGCTAAGGGTTACTTCAAGCTCGACATTTTCGGCAGTATCAGCCGGCTCTGGTAAATAGGCAGTTTTGGGCGGAACCATAAAGCTCCAGACAATACCTTTGTGTATCGTAGTGCCATCGGCTTCAATTTCATCAACGCGCCAGTAGTAAGTATCGCCGGGAACAAGACCATCGGGAATTGGAAAACCGGGAAAACCGACGACAAAAAATGATTCGGCCTGGTTGCCCTGGAAGGTGCCTTCTGCACCGGCATCCACATCGTCATAATTGTCGCCGAAGTACACATCGTGAGAAACAGCAGTATCTCCGAGTGTCCAAGCAAGGTTCGCCCATGTATCTTCATGATATGATCCGTCAGCAGGAGCAGGACCGTATGCGGTGTAGCTAATTCCAAATAGTTCCACTTCGGATATCTGCATACTATTGGCAGCAGCAGCATCTCGAACGGCCGTGAATAATATTTGATAGTGATCGTATGGTGTATCATTATCGAATGAAATCGGTGTTTCGTTAATAGTGAATCTTGGCCACGCCGCCTCCAGATTAAAATCGACGATATCACCGCTGGCAATCAAAGTAAATGGCCCATCGATGCTATCATTCGATCCATAGAGTTCAAATGAAATTGGATCACGCTCTGTAGCGTCATTCGCTGTGGTGAAAGACATTCCAGTAACGATACTCTGGCTCTTTGATGGTGTTACCTGGAAGCCGGTGGGCTGAGAAAATCCTTTGAAATGCAGATACTTCGTTCCAGTATTATCATCAATCGCCAAGGGAGGCGCTTCATTACCAGGCCAATCCGAATCGTCCGGAACACCCTGGATTGCATCACCTGGTTGGGTGATATCGACCGGAGCCGCCAGCGATATTGTGCTCAGCAGCGCGATGGACACGGCGATAACAATAAGTGACATTTTTCTGTACATAATAAATTTCCCTTCTAACTTTGTTAAAAAATATGGATTATGCTTTGGCCACATACCAAAAAACCCTATCTCCGAATTAATCAACGTCTTTTTCTCTTAAGTTTTACTTGTTGGTTTGTGCGGCCCAGAAAATGGGAAAAACTGCAGAAGCCTTACCTGTAAGAAAGCAAAACGCTCTCAAACAGCGGCCTATACGAGCTCACGCTCCACCAAGCTCTATATATAACAAATTACCCACCCTGCCGTCAAGAAATATCTTTCGAGCTATATAAATCGTTTAGTGCTTTAGGGAAGCTCACAATTATTAACGAAAAAAGGGCCTATACCAAATTGGTATAGGCCCCTAATTGACTATAACTACAACTACATTAAAAACGTAGCTTTCATTTCAATCTACTACCCGGTTTAAGGTGTCGGCTAAGGTGCCGGTCGATAAAGACTAATATCATCGAAGAAGACCGTACCGGTACCGCCGGCCACAGGATTGGTCCTGTTACCAAAGCCAAGAGTAATCGTATTGACGTTGGTAAGGTTAATACCCTGGTCGGCAAATACTTGCAGGTCGATTCTCCATTCGGTCCAGTCTTCTGCCTGTGCTGCATTAGGATTAGGATTATCCACCCCGCTGGTGCCATTTAGAACAACATACATTTTCTCGGGAGCATTGGCCGGATCGCCAATGTACCAGATTACCAGGGTGCTGACACCTTCACTTGTCCAGTCTCGGCCGGATGTCAATGTCAAGGTAGCCTCGGATTTCCCGACAGCATTGTCGTAAGTAATCGGCATCGACTTATTACCGCTGTGAACGATAGTCTCTTCATAAAATGGAGGATCTAAATGACCAACCGTAGAACCGTTTGTCGGATCGGTGAAACCGTCCACCCAGGCGTTATAAATCCTGTTACTGCCTTCCACACCTTCGTCAATGTCATTGTAGCTCTCGATATCATCCACGAGAAGGTAGTCCGGTACCGTGAACTTCCAGATCATTCCGGTTTGCACGGTCCCGTCTGCCTCGATCTCGTCGATCCGCCAGAAGTAATCGCCGCCTCCTAACTCAACAAGTCCGGCCGTAGATAAACTGGTCCCGGCCTGGTTTCCCTGGAACTCGGGTGAGTCTTGGGCAGCGTCAGCGACAGCGTCCCTGTCGGTACTGAGGTACACATCATGCGAGGCGGCGGTATCGCCCGCCGACCAGCTCAGAGAACTTATATCGCGGATATCTACAACCGAGTCGCGTTCCGGTACGGGAGTGCCGGCAAGCTTCGTGTTACCAAGCATTACCTGCTGGATCTCTTCGAGAGTCAACACCTTGTCATAGATCCGTGCATCGTCCATTACACCAATGAAGCCGGAAGTATGGTAGGGAGACTTACCGATTCTTACCGCCCCCGTGGCGTCCGTATCAATTGCCGTTTCCTGCGAAGCAAGGGTGGTTTCGGGTTGACCGTCCAGGTAGAGCAGGGTATCCACCACGTCCGGCGTTCCGTCATCTTCAAACGTAATTGCCACGTGATGCCATTGCCCGTCGGCGATGTTCGTCACGCCGTAGTGGTACCCGCCGTTGACCTCCACGCGCAGGCCGCCTGTAGCATCGGAACGCATTCTCCATTTATTGCCGACAGTATTAAGACCCCAGGACATAATCGTGCGGTTGTTATCCGAAGTTTTAATCCATGCACAGAGAGTGCGGGCGGCTGTGCCTGTAATACCCGGATACCCGGCTGCTTCTACATAGTCATTGGCACCGAACATCAACCCAGTGCCCTGAAAACCATCGACCCACTGGGCATCGCCATTGATGACGCCGTGATTTCCGTGCCCGGACATGTCCACCGCAGTAGCTCCTTCGGCTTCATCCAGCGACCACCAGAGAGTAAGATTCGGATTCGTAATCTCGATATCCGACACAGTTGTGAAGCTCCAGACATCACCCTTATGTGTAATACCTTTGGCGAATTCATCGACTCGCCAATAGTAGGTCTTGCCCGATTCGAGCGTGCCGGGGCTGTAGGTTGCCTCAGTCAGCAACTGGCCGCCTTCGGCATTGTTTACATCGTCGAAATTTTCGCCAAAATGGGCATAGTGCAGGCTGGCAGCCATCCCGGCCTCCCAGTCGAGACTTACTTCCGTCAGCACATATTTGACACCGTCGGCCGGGCTGGGGTTGTAGGCCTTTTGAGGCTGGATCCAGAAGCTCCAGACATCACCCTTCCACGGGCTGTTCGGCTCGGCTTCATTTACCTCATCGATACGCCAGTAGTAAGTTGTTCCCGGCACAAGGCCTTCGGGATAAGGCATACCTGGAAAGCCGACAATTAATTCAGTTCCGACCTGATTGCCCAGGAAGGCGCTTTCGGCTCCACTGTTTACATCCTCAAAATTATCGCCTATATACACATCGTGTGAGGCCGCAAAACCTCCCGGTTTCCATGAAAGGCTCGTCCATGTGTCGGTATATATGGTGTCATCAGCAGGCTCAGGGCCAAAGGCATAAGGAAATATTTTACCTTCCATAGCAGTCATAAGTTCGGCCTCAGATATTGCATGGTCATACATTCGAAATTCATCAACGGTACCAGCGAAAGTGTTGCTGTCGTTTCTATTCTGACCTAAGCGAAATTGGTTGAAGGTCGAATCGTTGAGGGTTCCTTCGTTGGCTAATTCGCCGTTGTAGTAGAGTTTTGCGGCAGTGCCTTCGGCGATTAACGCCAGATGGACCCAGTCCGTACTGGCGGTGCCGAATAACAATTCACTGGGATTAACCCGATATTCCCCTGGATCCCCACCATCGACATCAATCTGGAAACCTGCGGAGTTGGGAAAATGGCCGCTATAAGGGCTGCTCCAGACGTCTTGTCCCAAAGTAGTCGCTTTAACCCAGAATGTTATACTGAAGGCCGGCCAGTCTGTTGCTTCTTCAAGGGAATACAATACGTTATCATCGTCGCCGTCGAATTCAAGCGCACCACCGCCTCCATGACCATCTACCCACTGTGGGTCGCCAATGAATTCACCATCATAACCATTGCCGGAGCTGTCATAAGCAGTAGTACCGGAAGCCTCATCAAGCCTCCAGTGAACAACCAGGTCGGCTGAGGAATTGCTGGCTATGCTCAGCACCAAAATACAAGAAACTAAATAAAACAATTTGTTACACATAATAGTCCTCCTTAAAAAGAGTTAGAATAATTACGAATTATGCTTTGGTCACACACCACAACATATATTGTTTTCAACAAACCTCTTTTGCAGCGCAGCTATTTCACAGAGCAGCACAAAGACGACGTTAAATTTTTTATAACTTTATTCCAGTCGCACAATAAATTGCCACTTACGGTGCCTGTCGATAGAGACGAACATCATCGATGAACACCGAACCTGAACCACCGGCCACAGGATTGGTCCTGTTGCCGAAGCCAATAGTAACCGTATTGACATTGGTGAGGTTAATATCCTGGTCGGCAAAGAGCGTCAGGTCGATTCTCCATTCGGTCCATACATTTACCTGAGCGGCATTAGGATTATCATTATTGGCCACAGCGCTATCGTTGAGAGCAACGTACATTGTCTCGGCAGTATTAGTTGTGTCTCCGTAGAACCACAGCGACAGTACTCCGACACCTTCCTGAGTCCAGTCACGCATATCAGTCAAGACAGAAGTTGCCTCGGATTTTCCAACAGCGTTGTCATAGTAAAGCGGCATTGACTGACCACCACCGTGAACAATAGTTCGCTCGACAAATGGAGGATCTAAATGACCAACCTGAGAACCGTTTGTCGGGTCGTCGTATCCGTCCACCCAGGCCAGATATATCCTGTTGCTACCGGGCTCATCTTCATTAATGTCATTGTAGCTCTCAAAATCATCCACGATAAGATAATCAAGTACAGTAAAGCTCCATACGTTGCCTTTGGTGACGTTGCCGTCGTCATTGTGCTCATCGATGCGCCAGTAGTACGGTCCGCCGGCCCATTCAACTTCGTCTGGAGTATAATTTGTGAGAGCCTGTTGGCCTCGATATATTCCGGAAGTATCAGAATCATCGGCGCCGGCCACGGTATCTGCATCGTTGCCGAAGTAAACATCGTGCTGGGATGCTCCTTCTCCGGCGGACCAGGTCAATGTCGCCGCCACGTCAATGGTCACTACAGCACCGTTGCCGGGGTTGGGTGCGCCTGCCTTGCGCGGGTCTTCACCTTTGGCCATGATCTCGTTGACCTGTGCAGCGTTGATCGCGTGGTCGAACAGCCTGACATCATCCAGGAGGCCGTCGTGAAATCGAAAGTTGCTGGCGGGTCGTCCCAATCGAATCACAGCCAGCTCCGCCACGTTGCCGGTGTATGCCTGGAAGTCAACTTGTACGCCGTTGAAATACAACCTGCAACCGTCTGCCTGATCCCACGTTGCGGCCACGTGGTTCCAGCCGGTGCCGGCAAGCATAGGACCGTCCAGGTCGACACTAGTGGCCCCTCCCATCCAGAAGCCCAACGCGCCGGAAGTTTGACTGTGGATATGAATCTCCTGATCGCCAAAACCCATGCCACCGCTTTCGGTTCCATACCAGAACGTACCTTCAGAGTAAAGGGTGCCGGTCTTGTCGGTGTTGACCCACATAGCGACAGAACCACTGGCTGTGGTGACCATGCGCGCCGGCAGTTCCACGTGTCCCATGTTGTCACCGAGAAACTCCAGCGCCAGGTTGAACTGGCCGGGGACCCAAAGAACCTTTTCAACAATTGTTCCGTGATTGCCGTGGCCCGAAAAATCTATCACATTGTCACCCACGCCGGCCTCGAACTTCCACCAGCCGACCAGATTGGGATCAGTAATTGGCATGTCCGGTATAATCGTGAAGCTCCAAACGTCGCCCCTGACCGTGGGATTGGGGGGATTGGACTCATCGACCCGCCAGTAGTAGGTCTTGCCCAATTCGAGTATGCCGGGTGTAAAGGTCGCATCCGACGCGAATGTGCCGGTAGTGGCATTGTTCACATCGTCAAAGTTGTCGCCGAAGTGGACATAGTGCAATTTCGCATTCATGCCCGCCTTCCAACTGAATTCTGCATCAGGGAACACAAACCTGGCGCCGTCGGACGGGCTGGGTTCATAAGCCCTCGTATGCGGGACCCAAAAGCTCCATACATCGCCCTTCCACGGGCTGTTGGGGTCAGCTTCATTGAGCTCGTCGACACGCCAGTAGTAGGTAGTGCCCGGGACCAGACCTTCGGGGAAGGGGAATCCCACAAAACCGACAACGGTGAACGTGTCTGTCACATTGCCCTGGAACACCGCTTCGGCACCGTCATTGACGTCGTTAAAGTTCGTTCCAAAATACAAATCGTGTGAGACGGCAAGCGCACCCGGTCTCCAGGACAGATTCGCCCAGTTAGCTTCTTGCATGGCACCATCAGCGGGAGAGGGAGCCGAGGAACTCGCAACAGCGCCCATCACATCGGCGAAGGTGTTCCCGAAACGGATTTCATCGGTGACTGAGTTGGTGCCGTCATACATTGCCACGGTGTTGAAGGCCGACTGGTCAAAGTCCAGATTAGTGATCGATGCAAACGCCTCCGACTCCGCTGGTTCGGTGGACATATCGGTGACGTTGAACAGGAACAGTTCATCGGGGGTGCCATTGGGCTTCCAATTAATTTTCCCAACAATCAGACTGGTCGCTGTTGTTGGGTCTGGTGTATATGTGCCCTCAACAAATGATGTTACTGTAATACTGTTATCGTAAGCAACCGCATTGATTGAGCCATTACCGTTGCCGCCGACACCACCGACAATACTCGCTGTCGCAACCCCAAAACCATCACCGGGAGCGGACAGTTCATAGGGATTATCCGTATGCTTGATCGACTGCGTTGAGAAAATGAACACCGCATTTCGATTGTTGGCAGGTCCCGCAAAGAGTTGGCTAAACCAAATCGTCGTGTTGTCGCGTGTGAGAGCGGCCTGCGATGCGGCGGAAATCGTTCGGTGTGCCTGGGCCCTGCCTGCACTGCCAAATCGGGACAGGGCGCTACCGGCCACGCGCAATGTTGAGAATGACAAACCCGAGTCGGCGTTGAGATTTTTTATGTCTGCAAATTCTGTTAACCCGACTTGATAATCCCTACCGTGGGACTTCGTTGCGACCCAGGGACCGTCAAAACCGATGCCGCCGTTCAGGGTATCCAGTTGTCCAGCCTCGTAAATAAATTGTTCCTCAACAATGAGATCCGCGTTGGCCGACGCGGCTGTGAGGACAAGCATTGCCATCGCCACGGCGGCAAAGGTCAATATGGTTCTGGTTCTGCTTATTCTAGTCATAATCAGACTTCCTTAAAGAACAATTAAAATATTATCTAATGTTCTGGCCACACACCACAACATATATTGTTTTCAACAAACCTCTTTTGCAGCGCAGCTATTTCACAGAGCAGCACAAAGACGACGTTAAATTTTTTATAACTTTATTCCAGTCGCACAATAAATTGCCACTTAGGGCGCCGGTGGATACAGTCGAATATCGTCAAAGTACATCATACCTGTACCGCCGGTAACCGAGCTAAGACCAAGAGTAATCGAATTTACATTGGCGAGGTTGACGTCCTGGTCGGCAAAGCGCGTCAGGTCGATATTCCATTCGGTCCATTTGGTTATCGTTGCTGCATCAGGGTCATCATTATCGACCCTTGCGTTGCCGTTGAGAGCAACATACAGCGTCTCAGCAGCGTTAGCCGCGTCACATCTGAACCAGATCGTCAATTTGTTTACGCCCTTGACTGTCCAGTCACGATTGGAAGTCAAGACAGAAGTCGCTTCGGATTTCCCAACGGCATTATCATAGGCCATCGGCATCGACTGCAAACCTCCGTGAACGATAGTCTGCTCAGCAAATGGAGGATTTAAATGACCAACAGTAGAACCGTTTATTGCAGGATTACTAAAACCGTCTTCCCAGGCAAGATATATCCTGTTGCTGCCTTCTTCACCTTCATTAATGTCATTGTAAGCCTCAAAATCATCAATGATAAGGAAGTTGGCGGTAGTGAAACTCCAGAGAGGACCTGTCCAGGGACTGTCCGGGTTGGCGCTATTGGCCTCATCAATACGCCAGTAGTAAGTGGTGTTCCATTCAAGCTGTCCGGGCTCATAGCTCTCTGAACCGAGGTTTCCACTGCCTTTCAATTCCAGAGAGGCTGCATCGGTGCCGAAATAAATTTCATGCGAGGCACCAAATCCCGGCGTCCAGGTTAGAACAGGTGTTTGCGTTACATCGACAGCACCGTTAGATGGACTTACACTCTGGACAGCGCCTTCTGTAGTAAAGCTCCAGACATCTCCTTTATGAGTTTCGGAAATATCAAACTCATCGACCCGCCAGTAGTAGGTCCTGGCCATTTTAAGCGGTCCGGGACTGTAGGACGTAGCTCCCTGAGGCAGACCTCCGGCGGCGTTTTCCACTTCATCAAAATTTTCACCAAAATATACCGTATGCAGTTTCGCACCGAAACCCGGTGTCCAGCTAAGGCTGTCATCAACACCTACAGACTCAGCACCATCGGCCGGATCGGGAAAGTATGCTGTCTTAGGAGGGATCATGAAACTCCAGACATCACCTATCCACGGACTGTTAGGTTCGGCGTCATTTACTTCGTCAATCCGCCAGTAGTAGGTTGTGCCCGGAACAAGACCGTCCGGAAAAGCAAATCCGGGGAAGCCCGCGACAAAAAACGTATCGGTCTGGTTGCCCCGGAACGTGCCTTCGGCGCCTTCGCTGACAGCATCAAAATTATCGCTCATATAAACGTCGTGAGAGACCGCATAATCTCCCGCCCCCCAGCTCACGCTCACCCACGTATCCGAGTGCAGGGCACCGTCAGCCGGGTTGGGCTTCTCGGCGATTGTAAACGTTGGAGGATTACCATTATACAGTTTCTGTATCTGTACCGCTGACAGAGCCCGGTCGTAGAGACGGACGTCATCCAGAATTCCGTTGAAGAAAGAATACCCATCCTTCCTGCCACCTATTCTTACGGGCTCATCGTTCAAAACTCCGAAATTAGTCAGTTGCTCGGCGCTTCCGGCAGGAAGGCCGTCGATATAGAATTCCACAAGCTTGCCATTCGTAACTGATACTGCGACGTGGTACCATTGTTCGGCAGTAATAGACGTCTCGGAGGTGTAGAATGTGTATTGCTCGCCTTCCGCTTCCTGATGTCCAAACTGAAGAGCACCGGTATTTGACTCTGTTCTAAATTCATAGTTGCCGGGGTAGTTATCTCCTGCCGTACCACTGGGCTGTTTACCGACGAGAAAATAGTAGGTACCGAGATCGCCTACCTTCACCCATAGCGTGATTGTCAACTCATCCGTTATATTCAGTGCTTCATCATGGTCAACATCCACAAGGCCATCCGACCCATCAAAACTCAGAGCACCGCTACCAATCATTCCGGCAACCCACTCTGGGTCACCCAGCAGGTTACCATCATGACCGTTACCAGAACTATCAACGGCAGTAGTACCAGAGCCCTCATCGAACTGCCAGTGCGCCACCAGCCCTGCCGAAACGTTACTAACCAGCACTACCACCAAAACAAAAGAAAGCAAATACATCAATTTCCTGTACATAATAATCCTCCTTTAAAAATGCTAACAATAATAATGAATTATGCTTTGGTCACACACCAAAATATATATTGTTTTCAACAAACATCTTTTGCAGCGCAGCTATTTCACAGAGCAGCGCAAGGACGATGTTAAATTTTTTAGAACTTTATTCCAGTCGCACAAAGAAATTGCCACTTACGGTGCCGGAGGATACAGACGAATATCGTCAAAGTACATCATACCCGAACCGCCGGCAACCGGATTGGTCCTGTTGCCAAGGCCAAGAGTAATCGAATTTACATTTGCAAGGTTGACTCCCTGGTCGGCAAAGCGCGTCAGGTCGATATTCCATTGGGTCCAGGAAGTTCTCAGTGCCGCATCAGGATTATCATGATTGACCACAGCGCTATCGTTGAGAGCAACGTACAAATTCTCCGCGGCGTTAGCCGCATCACCTCTGAACCAGATTGTCAATGTGTTGACGTCTTTTACAGTCCAGTCACGATTAGAAGTCAAGACAGAAGTCGCCTCAGATTTCCCGACTGCGTTGTCGTAGGCCATCGGCATCGACTGATTACCACTGTGAACGATAGTTCGCTCGGCAAATGGATGACCAACTACAGAGCCGTTCATTGCGGGGTTGTCATAGCCGTCCACCCAGGCCAGATATATCCTGTTGCTGCCTTCTTCACCTTCATTAATGTCATTGTAAGCCTCAAAATCATCAATGATAAGGAAGTTGGCGGTAGTGAAACTCCAGAGAGGACCTGTCCAGGGACTGTCCGGGTTGGCGCTATTGGCCTCATCAACACGCCAGTAGTAAGTGGTGTTCCATTCAAGCTGTCCGGATTCGAAGCTCTCGGCCCCGAGGTTTCCGCTGCCTTTTAACTCCAGAGAGGCTGCATCGGTACCGAAATAGACCTGATGAGAATCGGCAAAGACTCCCGGCACCCAGGTTAGAACAGGTGTCTGCGTGACATCCACGACGCCATTAGCAGGACTCGGGCTGCCCACGGCGCCCACTGTAGTAAAGCTCCAGAGGTCGCCTTTATACGTTTCGACAACATCAAACTCATCGACACGCCAGTAATAAGTCTTTGCCATTTGAAGCGGACCGGGAGTAAATGTTACAGAGCCCTGTGGAAGTCCACCGGCTGCATTGCTGACATCGTCCAAATTATCCCCGAAGTACACGGTATGTAATTTGGAACCGAAACCTCCCGTCCATGTGAGCTGCGCATCAACACTTACAGATTCGGAACCATCAGCCGGGTCGGGGAAGTATGCTGTCTTGGGAGGAACACTGAAGCTCCAGATGTTGCCCTTCCACGGACTGTTCGGCTCGGAGTCATTAACCTCATCAATCCGCCAGAAGTAAGTCGTACCCGGGACGAGACCATCCGGAAAAGGAAATCCTGGAAAGCCGACTGTAAGAAGCGTTGTGTCTTGATTACCCTGGAACGTACCTTCGGCCCCGGCGTTCACATCGTCAAAATTATCGCCGATATACACATCGTGTGAGACTGCGAGTTCTCCCGGTGACCAGCTAAGGTTCGCCCATGTATCCTCAATCATAGCATCGTCAGCCGGTTCCGGAGCCAAGGCATAGGGGTAACTATCAGCGCCTCCCATCGCAGCCAGAAACTCGGCCTCTGTCAGCGCGTGGTTATAAACGCGTAAATCATCCATAAGGCTTTCCCAGACATTGTTCAAATTCTTGTGAGAGCCGATATAGTAAATGCCTTCCGAATCTTCCATACCCATTGGATTGGGATCGCCGGCGGCCTGTCCGTTTACAAACATTTGAACGGAGTCTGTAGCTCCTCCTTCTGTTACGACAACCGCAATGTGAATCCATACTCCTGATTCAACCCCAATGCCAGCTCCTGTGGGGCCGCCTCCTGCATATGAGCGAACTTCGTTGCTGCTGTGTACGAAGAGCAATGTCCTTCCGGTTCCATTCAAATCTCCCTGCTGCAACACCATCCTGTTTGTGGAGGGGGGCACTTCGTTCAACAGGCACCATACAGCGATAGTAAAATCACTATGGTTGAGAAGTTTCAGGCTATCACTATAAGGGACTTCAATATGGCCGGTTGTCCCGTCGAATTCTGCCGCTCCGCCTATCTTCCCGGCTGCCCACTGCACGTTGTCGATAAGTGTACCGTGGTTTCCATAACCACTTGAATCATTGGCTGTTGTCCCGGAACTCTCATCGAACCTCCAGTGAGCTACCAACTCCGCTGTGGCGCTGTTAACCAATGCCGTTACCAAAACAAAAGAAACCAAATACATCAATTTCCTGTACATAATAATCCTCCTTCAGAAATTACATATAGAATGTTAACAGAAATGTTCAAGACATAAGCGCAAAGTACAAAAAGTTGCCTTCAACTCTGTACCCAGCATAATACACATCCTCCTCAATAATAAAAGTGTCTCACCGGACGGGGCATCAGCGAACACAAGCCTCATCAAACTATTTATACCAAATCACCCACTTTCCCGTCAAGGAGAATCTTTGGGTTTTGGATGAGACGGTATAATCAGAAAAATTCTCTATTCGGCAGCGGTTGATATCTTTTGCGTGCATCAAATTCAGTATTCCAATAAGAACCTATGAAGAATCCATAATCAATTTCAATCAATAGTTATTGTCAGTTGTCTTTGTTGTTATTAGCTGGAGAACTTGCCTATTTCTTTGTTTTCTTTGGTGCCTGGCGTTTGAAGTCCATAGTGAACCAAGGGTCATCGCTTAGCTCGTCGTAGTCGTTAAGGCCGTATAGAGCTATTTTTATTGTCTTGTTATCCACTTTCGAGTAAACGGCACCGCTTTTCTGTGCATTGCCCTCGGCGTCAATACGCTCAGTTTTTGAAATGAGCTTGTCATCCTGTGCTACCCATGTTCCCCTGGCTCTGCCACCCCTGTTGTCAACGCTGATTGCAGTGGCCTTTTCATCGTCGGGCACATAATAAATCATACCGTGTGAAACATACTCACCCATCTTCATATCAACGACTATGGCGTGCCCATCAAGTATCCACCGATACACTAACGTTATATCCGTGCCATCGTCGGTTGTTGCTGCCCATCTGCCTACCAGCCAGCCGCCGCCGTATTCTTCTGTCAGGTCTCGTAAGCTTTGCTGGGCCATTGCTGAACCGCTCAAGATGATGAGGACGGCCAAGGCTAAAAGTGCGGTCTTTGCCATGCTGAGTTTTGCAGTTTGT
>CAZWME010000038.1:0-15332 GCA_964634515.1 uncultured Pirellulales bacterium
AGTGGAAAAAGAAGTGCTCCTTTTGTGCTCACAGTTCACAGTCCCGGAACACTTCATCATCCCGAATAAAAACCATTGATAACCAAATATAGTAAACAACAGAGCCATGAGCATTAGCGATTGGTAAATCACAATCGATAATAAAGGAGTAACTATCGTGGCACAGAATGAGCAGGTACTTGTCGTCGAACGAAAAGTCCTTGAACGGACCGGGCATTTCCATGGCCTTACAACCGATGTGCATCGCTATCTTTCCGTCCTATTCGACCCGGCCATCCTGCATTTCATGCCCCGCCCCCAAGCCGAAAAAGACCCCTCATATAAGCAGCTTATCCCTTACGTCATAATGAGCTGTAACGGCAAATACCTCACCTATGTCCGCGGCAGACGAGCCGGCGAGACAAGGCTCATAGGCAACAGATCCATCGGCATAGGAGGCCATATAAACCCCATAGATAACGAAATACCCCTCTTCGATACCGACTACCGAGAGCTTTACAATAACGCCGTCGAGCGCGAGGTCGAAGAGGAAGTCTCCATAGAAGCGAATCACACCGACAGCATCGTTGCCCTCTTAAACGACGATACAACCGAAGTCGGAAGCGTCCATCTCGGCGTCGTCCACCACTGGCTTCTCGACTCTTCCGACGTCACCAAACGCGAGCAGATGATAACACAGATGGAGTTCATGAGCCCCGCCGAACTTAACGACGTCCGCGATTCAATGGAGACATGGTCACAGTTCTGCCTCGACTACCTCACAACCATCAATCAGCCCACCCCGTGAGATATTGAAAAATTATCTCACTGAGATTGACTTTCCATCCATTCTCCTGTAATTTATCCTTTCAGAATGATATACCCGCGAGATACGAGCAACGGACTTAATCCTTATGCTCTTGTACACTAAATCTGGTTTCGACCGAATGCATGAAATTGTCGACCTCATCCGTGAAAAAGTCTCAAACAATGTGGATATAACAGCCAGGCAGAATAAAATCGATTACGATAATCCCATTTTCTTAGTTTTGGTTGGTATAATCACATTACTCATCATTGCACTTGTCCAACAGGGTGGTCAAAATCTTGAAGATGTTTTCAATGCTATAGTTTGCTTGGCAGCAGGTTCGTTCATTTTAATATATAGGCCTGTCTCAAAAACAAATCTTGGTTTTAACCGCTCTGAAAAGTTCTTAGGCTGGGGTCTGATTTTGATGGCTGTACTTATGCTAATTGGAATTTTAATACCTAAATAGGCAGAGGCAGACAGTCTTGGTCATTTTTGTCATCTCGATTTGAAGGAATTCAGTTAAAATACTAAATATTATCACTCCTAAATGATTATCGAATGTGATTCATCACGTGAGATAACGAAGCTTATCTAATAGGTGGCTTTTTACAATCTTTTCTCTTAGAATATCTGCGATTTTATTTTTCATTCAAACACAGGAGTCATTTTTATGATTTTTCGAATTAAAGGTAATGTTTTCAACAAACCGCCGTGCTCTTTAGGAGTATTGCTCTTTTCATTGGTATTGCTCTTAAGTACATTTGCTAACATAAATCTCAGGGCCGGCCTGCCTGATACTCCCTTTATTCAGGAATACCACGAAGCCCACCCAATCGCCCTGCCGGGGTCAGCTAATGATGTCCGAGCAATAACAGCCGATAGCGCCGACAATATCTGGGCCGCCACTGCCGCAGGTGTCTATCGCTTAAATAAGGGTGAAAAACAATGGATTCCAGTTATGAAAGAATCCGATGCCGGCTCCGCCTACGATATTGTTGTTGATAATAAAGGGACAGTCTGGGTGGGCACCTGGAATGGAATATACCAATCAACGCTGTCAGGCCTCAAAAGACTGGCCGGGATAGACCACCCCGTCCCTGCTTTATGTGCAACTGAAAATGAAATTATCGCATTAGGCAAAGGGCGCATCTACCATCTTGCCAATGGCAAATTAACTTCTAATGAAGTTCCCTACTCAAAAAGCTTTCGCGCAATATTACCCGATAAAAAGGCCGGCTTATGGATTGCAACGGGTCTGGGTTTATACCACCACACAGATAAAGGATACAAATTATACCAGTGCGAATCGGAGCTTATCAGCCCCGACCTCTACGACATCGCCTTCGATTCAAAAGGTAATCTTTGGATAGGATGCCTGGGCGGTATCACAGTTTACAAAGGCCCAAGGCGGGCGGAAAGCTTTACACCTAAACAAGGCCTGCCGAGCGTCTTTGTAAGATGTGTTGTGCGAAGCCCTGATGGCTTTATGTGGGTCGGTACAGAGCTGGGCGTTGCAAGGTATGATGGCAGGGACTTCTCCGTCCGACACAGCAAACGCTGGCTGGTAAATGATGATGTCCGTGACATTACCTTTGATTCGGATGGCACCGCCTGGATTGCTACGGCCGGTGGTGTCAGTGCTATTAAACGCAAATCGATGACTCTGCTTGAGAAGGCCGATTATTTTCTCGAAGTATGTCTCGACCGCCATGTCCGCGAGCCATATCTGGTAGAAAAGTGCCTGCTCACCATCCCCGGCGATACGAGCAATTTCAAACCCCGCGACGACGACAACGATGGCCAATATACCGCTATGTACCTTGCGATGGAATCCTTCCGTTACGCGGCTGCAAAAGATCCCCGCGCAAAGGCAAACGCCAAAAAGGCATTCGAGGCCCTGCGATTCTTACAGACCGTCACGTGTACACCCGGCTTTGTCGCGCGCACTGTTATTCCAAACACTTGGACGTCGATGGCCGACCCTAACCGAAAAATATCCGACCGTCAGTGGTCCGAGATGTACGTCAATAATCCCCGTGAAAAAAGGGTCGAAACCCGCTGGCGTCCTTCGAGCGACGGCAAATGGCTATGGAAGGGCGATACCAGCAGCGACGAAATTACCGGCCACATGTTCGGCTATCTATTCTACTACGACCTGGTCGCCGATGGCGCCGAACGAAGGCACGTATGCAAACACGTTCTTAAGATTGTTGACTATATCATCGACAACGGCTACGTCCTGAAAGACCTCGACGGCACTCACACGAAATGGGGCGTCTGGTCCCCGCAAAAGTTAAATCACGACCCGGACTGGGGGCCCGAACGCGGTGTAAATTCAGTCGAGATACTCTCGTTCTTAAAGCTCGCCTATCATATGTCCGGCCACAAGCGCTATCAGAAAGAATATCTAAACCTGCTGCATGAGCATAATTACGCCGAAAACGTAAGGCATGCAAAGACCTACAATCACGCCTGGCGCACTCACATCGACGACGAGCTGCTTGCCCTTGCCTACCCGTGCCTGTTGTTGCACGAAGACGACCCGAAGCTAAAGCGTTTATATCGCGAAAGCCTCGACCACTGGTACTCCGCAGCCAAAGTCGACAGCAGCCCGTTTTTCAATTTTATCTACGGCGCCTGCGTCGGCAAAGCTCCCCAACTGCAAACATCCGTTAAGTACCTCCGCGATACATCACTCGACCTCGTCCGCTGGACCGTCGATAACTCTCATCGCGAGGACCTCCGGATAGTGCGCACCCCCGAGCTGGAAATGCTCCAGACCAATCGCCTCCTGCCGCCCGATGAGCGAGGCGTTATACGATGGGACGAAAATCCATTCAGGGCTGTTCAGGGAGATGGAGGACATACTGAAAGCGATGGCGTCTTCTGGCTGCTGCCCTACTGGGCTTCTCGTCATTACGGCTACATCCAACCCCCGCAATAAAATAAGCGTTCACCACGTGACATTTGCCCAATGAGATAGCCAAGATTATCTAATCCCGGTGCTCTTACACTCTAATCTTTTTACAAAGCAGTTGTAGCCGTTCTCGTTTGTTTGCTTTCCCGCTTAAGCTCTCTCGGAATAAAAAATGAAACGGGCCCCGTTTTCGCGGAGCCCGTTGGTTTTTCAGGTGTTATTGCTGAGGATTAACCGGGGATTACATTGGTCGCACAAGGACCTTTTTTGCCCTGTCCAATCTCAAATTCCACCCTCTGCCCTTCATCAAGAGAGGCGTAGCCCTCTGTCTTGATTTCAGAATGATGAACGAACAAATCATCGCCGGAGTCATCGGGTTGGATAAATCCAAAGCCTTTCTTCCCATTAAACCATTTTACCGTGCCCTGAGCCACTTTGGTACTCCTTCGGCCTGTAAAAGGCCATAACATAATTGTGTCTCTCAGATTTTGCTATAGAGAATATCCTTGAGAGACGTGAGAATATACCCACATAACTTATTGCATATTTATACAGCGGCTCCTGAGCGTTTGTCAACAAAAATATATTTAAAATAATCAGAACCGGTGACATGGGGCTTCGACAATTTGAAAGGCTGTTTTCTCCTAACTCAATACTACAGGTTTCAACCGGGAAGTGGAATCGTACGCGGTAGCGTGCAAACAAAGCTTGTCGCGGAAATTTCCACGGGTTTTAATCTGAGTTTTTTGGGTGTCTCCGCCGCCTTAATTTATCCTTCTTTCCCGGAGGCCACGAGAAATACCCTGAGAAAGTCAGTGGATACCCGGTGCCCCAAATCTTCCGCTTTTTTGATGTCTTCCCACGCCTTATCGAATTGGCGTTTACCTGCATAGGCCACCCCGCGATTGCAGTGGGCCTCGCCGTCTCCGGAGTCGATTTCAATTACTTTGCTAAAATCTGAAATTGCTTTGTCATATTCGCCTTTCACGCCGTAAGCACGCCCGCGATAGTAATACGCCTTGACATAATCTTTGTCTATCTCAAGGGTCTTTGTATAATCCGAAATGGCCGCATCATGCTGATCCTTAACCGCATAAGCTCGACCGCGGTTATAGTATGCTTCGGCGTACTTTGGATTTATCGCAATCGCCCTGTTCAGGTCCGGGATGGTTTTGTCATATTCTTCTATAGCGTTATAGGTCACTCCCCGATTGCAGTAGGCCTCGGCAAAATTCGGATTTATTTCAATCGCTCTGCCATAATCTGAGACGGCCTGGTCATATTGACCCTTATCATAATAGATAAGCCCCCGGCTGACATATACCTCGGCATATATTGGCTTTATCTCAAGGGCTCTGCTGAAGTCCGAGAGAGCAAGCTCGTACTGTCCCATGGCGCCATAGGTGGCCCCACGATTGTTATAGGCCTCGGCAAACAAAGGCCATATCTCAATGACCTTGTTAAAGTCCATAATTGCCCTATCGTACTGCCTTTTGCTACTATAGGCCCTGCCCCTGTTGTAATAGGCCTCAGCGTATTGCGGATTTGCCTTTACGGCCCTGTTATATTCCAGTATTGCTTTGTCGTACTCGCCTTTGTCGTTATAGGCAATCCCAAGTGTGTTGTGTTCTTCCGGCGTGACAGCACATCCAACCAGAAACAGACAAACAACCACCCCAAACGCTGGTACTATCCTCTTAAACATCTCTTTGCTGCAAACACACATCATAACGCACCTTCCTTATCAGATTTGGCCGGGACAAAAACCCCGCACACACCTGTATCCTAAGTATCTTTAAGCCTCCGTGCTCTCCATAATCTATTTAACGAAAACCACCTTGAATGGCCTGCGTAAATCATATTATATCAGATTTCCCAGATTAGTGAAAGCTTTTTTTATCCCACTAAATAGCAACGCTTATCTCACCGTGGTGCTCTTATGCACTTATGCCTTCCGTCATCTCCAATCTCTAATTCTCTTTTTTCATGCTGACTTTTACCTGCTTTTGCCGTATTTTTGTCACTCCAGAACGAGATTCCAGCAAGATATGCGTATACATCTGTGACCTATGCTCTTATGCTCTTTTTTCAAGGAGATGTACTTATGGAAACTATCGAGAAAATCACGATTCGATGTTTTTTCCTGGGGATGGCGTTAGTATTTATCTGGTTTTTGCTGTGTATTGATGGCTCAAGCTTGTTATATGAGGTCCATTCGAAATGGTTCGGATTAAACAACTATCAGATTCGGCTTATCAATTACTGCGGCCTGATGTTTACAAAGGTTTGTGTCTTTCTGTTCTTTTTGTTTCCATATATCGCCTGTAAATGGGCAGGGAAGAAATAGAGGAACGACGGAAGATGGGCGAGTAACGAAAATTTCGGGAATTGCGGGAGTTTATAATAAGGCTAATAGAAAGATGTTGCATTTGTATTAAAGGGAGAAAAAATGCATGATACAGAACAAAATCCTAATAAAAGAATGCCGCCATTGATAGTTCTTGGTCTTATAGAACCTGTCGGAAGTGGCTGTACCACGGTAGGGAAACTTTTTTCAACAAGAGCAAGTTTTGACTTAGTACTTAAAAATTTGGACCGGATCAATCCAAAGGGAAATGGGTGGATTCGATATTAAATGGGATGGAGTAACGAAGAAATCGATAAAGAATATGAAAAGCACTCAAAAATAAAGGAATAAATAAAAACATATAATATAAATAAAAATGAAATGAGATCAAATGAACTTAAAATATGGATAGAAAACATTATACAAAAACGATTTTTAGAATTTAGAGAAACAACAGATATTGGCCTAAATATTAATAAGCAATTGGAAGAGGATGGAATGCCCTTCAAAGAAAAATTTGGGTTGACAGAAAAATACGTTTTGACTTTTCGCTCTTCATAGGTGCGAGGATCGTAAAGTTCTTTTACAAGGCAGAATATTGTGACACTCTTCAATCGAAAGAAAAGAGAAACTGGGAAAACAAAGCATGCCTAAAGTGGAGAAGAATATTATGTCTACCCGACCATAATGTCACCTGGAAATCAGGGTGTTTTCCAGCTCCTGAAAGAGCTGATTTTTCGAAGAGTTTGCCCTGCTTGACAACATTACAGTATATGATAAAATAGTTCGAGTTCTAATGGTGCTTTGGGCATTTCGTTTGATGCTTCGGATAAGATATGTCAGACAAGATTAGACGGAATTATACTCCAACAGGCAAACCCCGATTTGCAACCACCCACTGGAGTGTTGTATTAAGGGCTGGAAAAAGTTCATCCACACAGCAGAAGCAGGCACTTGAGACTCTATGCCAAAGTTACTGGTTTCCCCTTTACGCATATCTGCGGCGACGGGGATATGACACTCAACAAGCAGAAGATCATACCCAGGCATTTTTTGCACATATTTTGGAGAGAAAGGATTTGCAGACCGCTGATCCTAAATATGGCAAGTTTCGCTCGTTTCTTTTGGTCAGGCTAAAATATTTTCTCTCCGACGAACGCGACCGTGCTCATGCCAAGAAACGCGGTGGAGGTAAGAAAGTACTCTCTCTGAGCATTCAAAATGCAGAAGGTCAGTATGCCCTTGAGCCATCGATTCAACTGTCGCCGGAAATGCTTTTTGAAAAGTCCTGGGCACTCACAGTCCTGGAGCGGACAATGGACCGGCTTGAGGCTGAAATGGCTGATAAAAACAAACAGAAACTCTTTAATTGCCTGAAGGTCTATCTGACTACTGATAAGGACTCCATTCCTTATGAGAATATGGCGAAGGAATTGAGTATGACTGAAGGCTCTATAAGGGTCGCTGTACACCGCCTGCGGAGACAGTATAGGAAGCTCTTACGTGACGAAATTGCCCAAACTGTTGGCGACGAGGATCAGATTGATGAGGAAATGGGTTGTTTGTTCGCGGCCCTTGCATATTAAGTTAAATACATGTCTCTTATATTTTTTGGAAAATATTTTTAATTTGTTGTAACATCTCGGCCATTTCTCCCAGGTTATAGGTAGAAACAACCAAATTAATTATGAAAGGACATATTACCATGACCGAAAAAACAAATTGTCTTAACTGTGGAGCTGAATTACCTGCCAATGCTCCTCGAGGTCTATGTCCTCAATGCTTGTTGAAAGTCGGGATGAAGAGCAATGGTGAAGACAAAAAAGATGGTTATTCTGGCATCAGTCATGGTGTTACTGGAAGTAACAAAACGCCGGGAGGTTTTGTGCCGATTGAGCCGGATCAGCTCGCCGAGAAGTTCCCCCATCTTGAGATCATCGAATTGTTGGGACAGGGCGGGATGGGAGCTGTTTATAAGGCCCGACAGAAACAGCTCGACCGGTTAGTAGCCCTCAAGATCCTCCCACAGGAGGTTGGTCAAGATGCAGCTTTTGCAGAACGGTTCACACGCGAAGCCCGCTCTCTTGCCAAGCTGAATCATCCCCAAATAGTAACTGTTTACGATTTCGGTCATACTGAAGACGCCTTATATTACTTCATTATGGAGTTCGTCGATGGAACCGACTTGCGACATATAATCCAGGCGGGTGAGCTTACATCAGAGCAAGCCCTCATTATTGTCCCACAGATCTGCGAGGCCCTGCACTACGCTCACAAAAAGGGAATCGTACATCGCGACATAAAGCCTGAGAACATTCTGTTAGATACAGACGGAAACGTAAAGATCGCGGATTTCGGCCTTGCCAGGTTATTGGATAAAGAGACAAGTGCTTACACACTTACTCAATCCGGTCAACGGATGGGCACGCCGCACTATATGGCGCCGGAACAAGTCGAACACCCACAGCAAGTCGATCATCGTGCTGATATTTATTCTCTCGGAGTGGTTTTTTACGAGATGCTCACAGGTGAATTACCTATAGGTCTATTTGCCCCGCCATCGAAGAAAGTCCAGGTCGATGTGCGTCTTGATGAAATAGTCCTCCATACGCTGGAGAAAGAACCTAAGCGTCGCTACCAGCACGCCAGTGAAATTAAAACTGACGTCGAAACGATTGCAGGCAAAGGCCAAGGTGCTAATATATCACACACGCATGAGGGCACAAAAAGCAAGCTCGATACCATCCGTCAACAAGTGCGGAAGCCTGCTGAAGGCCTGATAATCGCAGGCGGTATTAACATTCTTTTTATCATTCCGTTTGTCCTGCTTATGGGAACTCGTATTCTGTGCAACAGCACGATGTTGAGTCAGGCCGGTCTCGATATAAAGGTTGCGATGCTGAGTCTGCTTGTCACCTGCGCCGGAGCTGTAATTGTTTACGGCGTGATGAGAATGAAGGAACTTGAGAACTACAAGATGGCGGTTCTAAGTTCCATCCTGGCCGTGCTTCCGGTTACTCCAGGCTGTCTGCTTGGTGTGCCTTTTGGAATCTGGGCACTGATTATTCTCACGAGAAGAGAGGTCAAAGAGGCCTTTGCAGGCAGTACTGACGTACAGGAGGAACAGAGCACTATGAACAAGTGAAACAGCCTATCGGCTCCTGATAAACTCTAAGAGATTCTTATATCTCATTAGTCTTACGCGTAATGCTCTTAATAATATAGTTGATGTATGCGGAACCGGTCTAAGCATACACCGACATCAAAAGGTAGTCCAATTATAGAAGTATCGAATAAACTAAAGAAACGAAAACAAAAACAGAAAATTAAGGAGAAATCAAATGAACAAAAACACTACCAACAACAAAACTGAAAGAATGCAGGTTGCCGTAAAAAATGTTGCTTTTTGTACGGTCATCTTATTGGTTTTCAGCTTAGGCCTGTTTTCATCGGCTCTTGCTGCTGATAACCAGCCTGCAAAGAACATAGCGAATGTCGTCAAGATCACAATCGAGGTCGATCCCCGAGTCGAGTTAATCGGAATCGTCTTTCGCTTGGCGGGCAGTCCTGAATTTAATGATGGCACTCTGCGGCCCTATGCCAAAGCCATCGAGCGGCACTTCGGCGATTTCGACAATCATCCGGTAGTCAAGATGGCCGCCCAGCTTCGCAACACACATCTGATGAGCTGCGACGGCCCAATGTCATTAGCTGTCCATATCGACGGCAATTTCCGGCTACGGAAGACCGACGAAGAATGGCCTTCTACGCTCGACTACCGATGGGAGAAACAGGAGACGGCCGAGTTCCTGGCCAAACTCCAGCAATTCGCCGCCGAGACCAAGTTCAACGAGTTCTTCAAGGCCCAGAGTTCAATTTACGAACAAGGCATTCGCCCTTGCGAAAGTATAATGAAGCAAGAGAAAGTTGCAAAAGATCAATCCCGATCGGAGTATGTAGAATTCCTGAGTGTAGACCTCGGAGAATGGTTAGGAGGTTTCTTTGGAGCTGAAAACCCGGGCGACTTGAGGCTGGTGCTGGGATTTGTCAGCGCGTTTGCCAACTACGGTGTACGATTCGAGACCAGCGGAACCAGTGAGAAATACGCCATTATCGGTATGCGTCCATTCGATCAGGCAAATACAATCATTTTTCTCCCACAGCAAGTAGTGACAACCGTCCACGAATTCTGTCATTCTTTCGCCAATCCTGTCGTCAAAAAGTACATGGACCGACTGCAACCTGCCGGTGAGAGACTGTTTGCAGCTCACGAGGGGATTATGCGTACGATGGGCTATCAGAAATGGGAGACGGTGATGTATGAGACGGCGGTTCGGGCTTGTGTGGTGAGTTTTGTACGCCAGTCAATTGTTGCCCCCAGGTTTATGGATTTTGTCCTGAAAAACGAGGTCGGACACGGATTCGTCTGGAGCGAAGACATGGGCAATTTTCTCAAGACCTATGAGAGCAATCGGGACAAATACCCCACCTTCGAATCATTCTTCCCGGAATACGTCGATTTCTTAAATGAGTACACCAGGAAGGCAGCACAGTAAGGCATGTATCGAAAGACTGAAACAGAAACATAAAAACAGCGAATCGAAGGCAAGTCAAATGAACAAAGAGACTACCAACTACGAAACCGATAGACCACAAGTTGCCGTAGAGAATGTTGATTTCTATAATGATAATGTTTCATGGACCATCAAGGCGCTGGTCGTCCCGGCGCTTGTACTGGTCTATAGCATTGGCCTGTCTTCATCTGTCAGCGCCATTGACAACTCCCTGCCAAAGAACAGGCCGAACGTCGCCGCTCTCAAAATCGAGGTGGATCCCCGGGTGGAGTTGGTCGGGATCGTCTTCCGTCTGGCCGGCAACTATGAATTCAACCAGGGGCGGATACGGTCATACGTGAGGGATATCGAGCGGCAGTTCGGAGATTTTGACAACCACCCGGCGGTAAAGCTTGCCGCAAGGCTTCGGAGTAAGCGCCGGATGAGCTGTGACGGCCCAATGTCACTGGCGGTGAATATCGATTGCGATTACCGCCCGCGAAAGACTTTTGAACAGTGGCCCTGGGGGCTCGATGGCCGATGGAAGAAACAGGAAACGGCAGAATTCCTTGAGCAACTCCGGCAATTTGCGGCCGAGACGAAATTCGATGAATTCTACAAGGCCCATAGCACGCTGTACGAAACGGGCATTCGTTCCTGTCGGGCAATGATGGCACAATACGATCTTCAAACGTGGCTCGGTGAATTCTTCGGCGTCGAAGAAATGGGTGATATGAGGCTCGTACTGGGTTTTCTCAACGGCCCCAGTAATTACGGGCCAAGATTCACAGTCGGTAAAACCTATGAGAAGTATGCAATTATCGGTATGTCGTTGCCCGATGCGGACGGTAATCCCGTGTTTCGCCCCAGGAAGTTGGAGACCACCGCGCATGAGTTCTGTCATTCCTTCACCAATCCTGTCGTGGATAAATACATGGAGCAGCTACAACCGGCCGGGGAAAAGCTCTATGCCGCTAAAGCCCTTGCAATGAAACGGATAGGCTATCAAAGCTGGAGGTCATTGATGTACGAGTCGGCGGTCAGGGCATGTGTGGCGAGTTACATTCGAAACTCGTTTGAGCCTGAGTATCTACAAAACTACCTTGATCAAGAGGCTGGCTGCGGATTCGTCTGGACAAAAGAACTGAGCAACCTGCTCCGGACGTATGAGGCGAACAGAGACAAATACCCCACCTTCGAAGCCTTCTTCCCGGAATTCGTTGCTTTCCTGAATGAGTACACAAAAGAATCAAAGCCTTAGACATAGCCGGCTGGTGTCGTTTACAATATGTAAACCAAATTCAAATTGCAGAACTGCTTTGCACAGATTGAATTGTTGGAATGAATAATACCTATGGACAGAAAGAAATGGTCATGAAAATTAGAAGAAAGAGATTATTCATAACAGTCATCTTGCTTGTCAGCATCACATTAGGAATCTTTTGGTTTCTCGGTGTACGTATAGAACACCTCAGATGTCTGAAAGTGATTTTTTCTGAGCCACTGAAACTCTCAGCAGAAGAGAAAGCCGAATTACACACATGGCTTCAGGAAAACGCTATCGGCCTGAATTCAATTGAAGCAGGTTCGGGCTTCGATGATATGCAGCCTCTAAAGGCAATAATTGGAGACGCACATATAGTTGCTCTGGGAGAGGCCGCACACTTGAATCGTGATTTCTCCCGGATCAAGCATCGGATGGTTGAGTTTCTGGTAAATCAAATGGATTTCACGGTCTTTGCTATCGAAGCGACGTTTGCAGGCGCTCTTGAGCTGAATGACTATATACTTACCGGTAATGGCGACCCCAAAAGGGCATTGGGAGCACTTGTTTACCCAGCGTGGACCACAGAAGCAATTCTTGACATGGTAAACTGGATGCGCGAGTATAACGCCACACACAAAAAAAAGTAAAATTCTACGGCTTTGATAACAAACCCGCCACAGGTTCAGCCAAGGCAGTCTACAATTATCTAAGGAAGACAACCGGCACTAAGGATTACGATGAGATTCTCTCGGTTATGATGAATACGTGGACAGCCAATCAATTGAACAAAGGTCCAAAGGAAGAAATACGCAGGGTCACGGAGAAAATCAAGAGCCTGATAGCGCATCTGGAGAATCAACAGCCCGCCACAACTCAACAGACTCCCTCAGCACAGGTAATTCAGGACCAAAAAGAGTGGAGCCTGGCCGTTCAGCACGCCAGAGTCCTCTTGCAGCATATTAAATTCTACGGCGCGCCGTCTATATCAAAAGCCACTGATCTTCGGGACAAAAACATGGCCCAAAACGTCCGGTGGCTTGTGGATTACGAAGATGGAGCAAAAATAATTCTGTGGGCAGCCAATGTTCATATTTCGGCTATGCCATTTTCGGGGTGTATGGGTGACTACTTGCGTCGGACATATAGCGACGATATGGTGGTTATTGGTTTACTGTCTAATCGAAAGTTTTCAGAATCACCGGATAATTCCGATGAAACACTCCCTACAACAAATGGTACTCTGCAAGCTACTCTTGCCTAGGCAGGACTTAACATTGCAGTTGTTGATTTTCGCTCGCTGCCAAAAGGTATCGTCTCCAGGTATTTCAACTCACCGATTCGGGAAGGAGGTGTTAAAACTATATATCCATTATCGTATGATGCCATATTGTTTATCGAATCAACTACGAATGCGCGCCTTGTGAGAGCAGATATCCTGGGACGAAATGTAACGCTTCAAAGCCCCTCCAATCTCGATTTTGAAGAACTGCAAGATGGAAAACCAAAAGACTGGAAATCCCAGGGTGGACAATCGCGATTAGAATATCAGACCACCGGTTCGCACGATCAGCCGTATAGAGGCAGCACTTGCGGTATGATCAAAAGGATCCCGGGCAGGCCTTTCGGTGAACCCTTTGGGAATATTGCGCAGTCTATAAAGGCATCCGGCTACAGGGCGAAGGAAATCCGACTTAACGCAGCATCGCGCATCAGTGGCGGAGTCGGTTACCTGTGGATCTCCATCAACGTGCCAGGGTCGCCAGGCATATTCCACCAGGAAATAATTACTTCGGATAAGTGGCAGGAATATCATATTGTGGCCGAGGTTCCACAAAAAGCATCAAAGATAACATACGGATTAGCGTATGCAGGGCAAGGCGCAGCTTTCATTGATGAAGTTTCAATTGGGCAATTAGATTGATTCCAAAAGCAGTTGGGCCTGATTCCTGAAGTAGGGAGCAGCTCAATTGGGAAGACAATCCCAATCCTGTTCGGCACAAGGATTGCGTTGTGCTTTATTGGGGGGAGAATTACCCATGAACTTTTTTTTACATATTACCTATTTTAAACTTGCGCATTTTTCACACTCCTGCTTAAATGCCTTTGATGAGCAAAAAAAGGCATAAAATAAAAGAAAGCGAACTTCAAGGCTTCAAATATTTCAAAGCTATCTCAGGGATGCTGGAGAGCTTACATCAAGCCGGTTGTCAACGCGACCGGGCCGGCAACCGAAAGCTGCACATGGATCAATACATGTCCCTGCTTCTTCTGTACATGTTCAATCCGATCTGCACATCACTTCGGGCCGTTCAGCAGGCCAGCGAACTCAAAAAGGTTCAACGCAAGTTAGGATGCCCCCGTGCGTCGCTGGGCAGCTTGTCGGAAGCGGCCACCGTTTTCGACAGTGCGTTAATGCAAGAGATTATCACAGGCCTTTCCGATCAACTGCGGCCTATATCCAACCATGCCAAATTCGATGATTTGGCGGGAATTCTCACCGCCGTCGACGGCACCTTGATTAATGCACTGCCCAAGATGACCTGGGCCTTATGGAAAAATCAGCACAATGCCATCAAAGCTCACACACAATTCGATATAGAAAAGCATGTCCCAATCAAAATAACGATTACCCAAGCCAATGCCGGTGAAATAGAGGTTCTGGCCGAGAACCTTGAACCTGGTCGTATCTATGTTAAAGACCGTGGCTATGCCAGCTTGGCCTTATTTGAGCAGATATTAGAAGCTGACAGCTCCTTTGTCTGTCGGGTCAGAGACAACAGCGTTTATGAATGTCTGCAAGATTATGAACTGACGCCGGATGCGTTAGCGGCCGGAATAGTTTTTGACAAGAAGGTTCGTCTGGGCAGTAACCGCAAAACTAAAGAACAACTGTCTGTACCGGTCAGGTTGATTGCGATCAAATGTACGCCGCATAAGAAACGCTATAAGATTGGCCGTGGCGGCCCCGAACAGGGCCAGATGCTGCTGATCGCTACCGACATGTTCGATCTGGAAGCTGACGTGATTGCGTTAATCTTCAAGCATCGCTGGGCTGTTGAGATTTTCTTTCGCTTCTTTAAGCATGTTCTTGGCTGTCGGCATCTGCTGAGTTACAACCATAACGGCATTGAATTGCAGACCTATGCGGCTATTATCGCCTGTATGTTGATTGCGTTGTGGACCGGTCGTAAACCCACGCTTAGGACGTATGAAATGCTTTGCTGGTATTTTACCGGCATGGCCGATGAAGACGAGCTTATCAGTCATATTCAACGTCTTCAAAAATTGAGTTAGCTGAGATCAGGCTCGATCCCCACGTTGATCGCAGCCGGGGTAAATGCTGCGCACATCCAGCGTATATATCCCTCGATATTTCAAATATTAAGAAACCTTCGAGAAATACTGTACAACTTGCATACCAATTAGTCGGATAGCAAATCCTGAGCCGAACAGGATTG
>CAZWME010000039.1:0-15050 GCA_964634515.1 uncultured Pirellulales bacterium
TTTGGTTAAGTGCTTGTGTTTCTCCAGTAAACACTCATATACAACAAGCTGTTGACTTTTTTTCATACTATCAACAACCTTTCGCTCTATAAAGGGCATTAAAGGAAGCAGCGCAGCTCTTTCCACAAGGCCGATTTTCTTCTTTTTTATGGCCGCGTCGAAAATCTTCTTAAAACCATATTTTACGTTCCTGCCCGTTGGGACAAATATACAGAAGTCTATCTGCTTATCCACATTTTCAGGAAACTCATTGACGATTTCAGGCAACAGATTAGGCTCAATCGGTATAGGGGTAATGGACATTACCATATCCATATCCATTCCTTCCTTTTCGATACCTTCTTTGGCCTCGATGACAGACTTTAAGTCCTTTTTTGATTTTTCACTTTGCCGCTGCTTATTTTCCTGGCGGAGAACTTCGATGATTTTCTGAAGGTTAACCAGAGGTTTTTCCTTCGTATCGGTCACCAGGGCAAGCCCGATGGTTGCGGTGGTTTTTTGTGTGCTGTCTTTATCCAGCTCTTTAATAGCTGTTTCGATTCGTTTGTTAACTTCAGCCGCAGCGGATTTACTCCGGGCATACACAAATGCATGTTTAAAGAAATACAGCTTTCTTTTAGCCAACCGTGCCGGCCAATCATCGGGTATATTGTTTGATATTGAATTTCCCGCCCAGAGACCAGCTTCCTGTGAAAATAATAATATTGCGGCAAAAAAGAACATACGCAGGCTTTTTTGCCTGTTCACTTTGAGATGACACTTATATCTCATCTGAAATTTTCCCTGGTTTTTTGTCAGTACTAATTCCTGTATTGTCGATCAATAAGCAGGTGGAGCCATTTCACATTGTAACACCGACATAAGCCAGATTACAAACACTAATATAAGCACCGCCAATATAAGTTTAAGGACTTTGGTATCAAGTGCCTTCATAATGCAAATCTCCCTTTCTACAAATTATTATAGCGATTTGCTTACTAAAGTTCAATGAAAATTTGCCCCGGCTGATTGTTTAACACACCGGCAAGCCTGTTCATAATCGAGGGCAAGCTTCGCGGCGATAACTATATTATTGATTATCTATATTTTTCAGGGGCGTCGTCCATAAATATATCTTATGCTCGATATTGTCAAAGGAGGAAGTGAGCTTGACGACTTTGTCCGGTTTGACGCCTTTCATATTAAAATTGTGTGAGAGGATGCGTGAGCCCGGCTTGAGTTTTTCCAACTGCGGGATGAGCTTCACATTCAAAGCCGGAAGTAGGTAAAGAGTGATTACATCCGCTTCGCTTAGGTCGAGCGTAAAGATGTCCTTCTGTTCAATTGTAACCAGATGCTCGACTTCATAGTTCTTTACATTTTCCAGAGATTCTTCCACGCGCTCGGGATCAAGGTCATACCCAACAGCTTTGCAGTCGTAATTTTTGGCTGCGGTTACCGGAATCGTCCGTCCCCACAGCCCAGGTCATAGACCAAATCATCCTTTTTGATCTTCGCCAACTGGAGCATTTTGTCAACTACATCCTGCGGCGTGGAAACAAACGACACGTCCAGGGAACTGTATATCCGGCCTTCGACGTTTATCTCTACAGCTTCGGGCAGCGCAAGTAAGCCTTCATGTCTCAAAGGCAGTTTGATTAGCCCCAAATCAGGGGCATCGACCCACAATTGTAATTGTGCTTTATAGGGAATTGTAGAGCCGGATTTGCCGTTCAATGATCTCAGCAAACGCGCATATATCACTTCATCCGGCAGTGAAACCGATTCTTTTGAGTTCGGGGCTATGGTAATCGAATGGGCGGTGGTGGCAGTTAAAAATGTATAACCTTTGCTTGTAAGGCTGTAACTTAAACGCAGCAGGGGCAAATCGGCCGGATAGGGATTATCAACTTCGATTTCGAACAGCAGTGTGGCGTAATCTAACTGGACATCCTGAAATTTAATATCTACGATTCGTGCTGTCGGCTTGTCGAAGTGACGAACCTGTTGATTTGTCTCACAGCTTGCGAAAAAAAAAGCCGCTAACGCCAAAGAAAAAAATAAACACCGCATACCTGTCATAGATTCCACCTCTTCCAACGTAAATTAACGTTAGTAGATCCGCGTAAACACAACGGGTGATTATATCTTACAGTCATAGAATAATCAATAAAAGTCTGTGTAAATTGCTTAGATTACACTCCCGGCACAGGAGGGCTCATGGGATATTTTCAGCAGTGGGCGGTTTAAAATAAAAAAACCCCCAAAAGAGTATTTTGGGGGTGTGGTAGCTAAGCTCCTCCGCATTTATTTCAAAGCGAAGATTTTAGTCGTCGTAATAGTAATCATACTCATACGTATTTTCCTGGTACTCATAATCGTCCTCATAATCATCAGACCAATCGTCTTCTGATTCATAATCATAAGACCAATCATCTTCAGTCTCATAGGACCAATCGTCTTCAGTCTCATAGGACCAATCGTCTTCGGTCTCGTAAGACCAATCGTCTTCGGTCTCATAAGACCAGTCGTCTTGGGTCTCGTAGTCATCGTTGTACCAGTTATCTTCACAATCATACTCTGACTCATATCCATAGTCATCGCTGTCATAGTAGTCATAAGACGAATCTTCCTGGTAGTCATAGTAGTCATCGTTCCAACCATCTTCGTATTGAGAGTAATCATACATATCTTCTTCATATTCATAGTATGAATTGAAGGTCTCTTGCTGTTTGGGCTGTGCCGTCTGCCCGGACTGAGCTTTTGAGAACTCAGGGGCTATAAAAACAGCAGCCACAGACAAAATAATGCTAATAACGACACATTTGATCCAGGTTGACAGTTTAAGATTCAAAAATGTCTGCTGGATACTATTCTGCTGACTCATGGGCTTCTGTTCTGGGGGTGGGCCAGAGCCCGGCTGGCTTTGACTACCGTACGGCTGTCCAAAACTCTCATTCATTTCAGGTTCCATAATTCCTCCTCAAAAATAAGTTAATAAAATGGTTTTTTTACGCCTTAAAAACACTTATGTAAAACATAAGAAATAAAAATTAGAATGCCAAATTACGTCAAAAAAAAATTTGGATTATTCTCAAAGACAGAATCTGCAGGTTTCCACATGAGAATTACATGGATTGAGAGACTATATAAAAAAACCCCCAAAAGAGGATTTTGAGGGTCATATATGAAATCGCTCGGCTTTTCAGCGCGAATCGGAGTTTTTAGTCCTGAAAACACTCATTAGAGTCAATCCAGCTACCTTCTTCACATCGGTATTCATTGAATTCGGTTGTTTTTTGCTGACTGAGTGATTGTGCCGTACTAAGCTTCGGAGCAACGTAAGCAGCAAGGGCAATCAAAACAGCGATAACAATGAGAGCTTTGATCCAGGTTGCCAGCTTAACATTCAGCCAGGTCTGCTGAAGACATTCCTGCTCGAAAAAGGGCTTTGTTTCAGGCTGTGAGCTTGTGTTCGGCTGGACTTGCTTTTCGGAAGGCGGCGACCATTTTTCTGAATTTATATCAGGTTCCATAATTCCTCCTCATAATTTGGGTTAAAATAGGTTTTGGCATATTAAGGATATCGTATAAAAGATAAGAAATAAAAATTCTAATGCCAAATTATTTCCTTATCGGGCGGAAAAAACAGGCTTTTAACAAGTAAAATAAGTGATTTCCGCAATGGGAAACTCCGATAAATCGACATTAAAGGCCATCATATGCTATGCCGATATAACGTGTGATTTGAGTCAATTGCAGCAGCATATTTGTTGAAAGGGCTCGTTATACCGTCCGGTAAATATTGAGCGCTTAGTCATACGCTGAGAGGAAAACAGGATGACAAAACAACAATCAAAACTAATCGACATTATAGATGATATGTGCGAGACGAAAGATATCTTGTTTCATATGATGCGCAGCGTTAAAGATATTATGACTTATAACGTAAAGACGCTTACTTTGGACGATACTATAGAAACGTGCCTGGAGATTATGACGGAGAATAAAATTCGTCATATTCCCATAGTAGATAATGCTGCGGTAGAAGGGGAGCCACTCTTTGTGGGTATCGTTTCTCAAAGAGATATTTTTCGACAAATATCACCGTGCATGGGGAAAATCAGCCAGGCGGATTCCGGCATAAAGGCACTGAAACAGCTTCTGGTACAAATCGTTACGCGAAAACCAAAGTGTGCATCACCTGAGACCCCGATACAGGATGCCACCGCCCTGATGGTAGAAAATCGCGTTGATTCGGTTCCCGTTCTTTTTGAGAATGACCTGGTTGGTATAGTAACGGCGACAGATGTTTTAAAGCTCTTCGCCAGATTGCACGCAATCGGACAGCTATCCGGGGAGAAGGCAAAAACGGGACCGAGAAGACGGTTTGTTGACTTGCTGGCAGGGAATTCAGATAAAGCGGTCTGGGCGCTTTCGTCAGTTCTCGGAACGGTTAAAGATATTATGACTGAGCAATGTGTCTCTCTGGAGGAGCAGGATGACCTTGACAAGGTGATGAAGGTGATGCAGAAGGGTAAATTCAGACACGTACCGGTCGTGGACAGGCAAAAGAAACTGGTTGGTATAATCTCCGACAGGGACGTTCTGCGTTTTCTTCCATATCGCAAGGGTCAGCGTAAACCGCAGTCGGAGGTATTTCGGGCCGAGCTTTTCGATGTTGAGCCATACGAGCCGGTTATACGGCAACAGGTTTATCGCATTATGAATCGGAATGTGATCCACGTTCAACCAGACTGCTGCTTCTATGATGTGGTGAAAATGCTGAATGAGAAGAAGATAAGCTGTGTGCCGGTGATAGATGAGGATAAGAAGCTTCTTGGAATAGCTACCGTCACAGACGTGATGCGCGGATTACTGGCCGCTTACACGCTGTTCGAAAAAAGCTCCGCTTAATCAATTCATAACATCTATCTACAACTCAATCGTTAATCTACATCAGGCATAAATTCTACCTTTTATCCCAAAGTACGCATAAATCCCAAAGCCTTTTACTTTGAATGAAAATTGCCCGATACTTGTTACACGGGGTAAAATATTGGAAAGAAATTCTTGAAATATCGCAAATAATCGTGTATCTTAGTAATAAAAGAAGAGGCTTAGCAATGTGGCTAAGCAATCTAAATCTAAACTTTTATCGAGAGGAGTAAACACGATGAACTATGTAAAAGCCACGAAACTTAGAAACACTATCCTGGCAGTGGCGGCCCTTATCTTTATCACAACGTCCGGTGCAAGTGCCCAGCAGAAGCTGGGTGACCTTGTAACAGAAGGCGGCTTCGACTGGCTGATAGGCAATTGGGAGGCCACGAGTGACGAGGGCGATAAAATTGAGCTTGTTTATAAATGGGAACTTGATAAACATCTTATGACGATGCTGCTTAAATTCGCTGATAACGAGTACCGGTCAATGATCTTCTATAAACCGGCCGAAGACCAGGTCGTCCAGATAACTGTCGATAACAAAGGCGGCACCGGCAAAGGCATATGGGAGCCCAATGGCAACAAGGCCGTGCTTAAATACGAACACACCAGTGCCGACTGGCAGACCAATAAAATGGGTTTTGCCCACTCTAAAGTTGATGCCAAAACAATGAAGTGGGAAATACACGAGATGTACAGTTCCGGCGAGCTTTCCGATTACCCTAATTTCACAATAGAGTTTAAGCGCCAGAAAAAGGCCGCCAAAAAATAGTGGGCAGTGGTTCGTCTCGGCGCAGGCTTAAGCCGTATCTGGACGGATTCCGCCCCTGCCAGCAGGCCTCCACGTTACGAAACTATCTTGCCGGATAAACTGTGAGGTCCTTCGACTTCTTAGATTCTGCTTGGCTGCGCTTTGAATGACAGCGGGAGAATTCGGAATTAAGGACTATCCGATTGGGCGCCGGTTACTTCGAGGAATTGAGTTTCCAGGCTTCGGCCTTCGGAGAGTTTTCGCGGGGTGACGGACATATCCAGAAGAGTTCGCAGTACGGGCGCAATAACGGCATCCTGTTCAAGGTGGTCGGCGGACAAGTCAAGTGTTATTAAATAGTCTGTAGATTGTTTGCCCCTGCATGCGGCGGCAGCAGAGAGCATTTTTATGCTGCGGACGCCTTCGATCGAGGTCAGCTTTTCGAGCTCGCTATCCTGCAGCGGACGTGACAGGGACAGATTATATTCTCGGTCGGCGCAAGTAATTTCATCAACGGAACCGGCCAGAACCAGATTGCCATGGTCCAAAATCGCCACATGGTCGCAGAGTTCCTGGACCTCAGCCAGGTTATGGGAGCTGACCGCAATAGTCGCATGCTGCTGGAGTTGCTTAATGAGGTCTCGGATCTGGCGGGCACTGGCCGGGTCGAGGCCGGCGGTTGGTTCGTCGAGAAGGATAACTTCGGGGCTGCCCAGAAAGGCCTGAGCAATACCGAGGCGTTTAACCATACCGTGAGATAAACTGCTGACGCGCCTTTTAGCAAACGATTTCAAGCCGACCAGCTCAAGGCCGTGCAGTACCTCTTCGCGGGCCTGTTTCTTTGTGCGGCCGGCAAGAAGGCGAAAAAAAACGAGCTGATCAAGGATGGGGACATTGCGCTGGAACTGAGCATCCTGGGGCAGGATGCTGAGTCGCCCCTGCAGACGGGAAATGTAACGTGTATCGATGCCGAGGACCTCGACCGTGCCGGCATCGGCTTTGAGGAAGTCGGCGATGATGGAAAAGAGAGTGGTCTTTCCGGTGCCGTTTGGGCCGAGCAGGCCAAAAATGGAATTTGACGGGATATCGAAGGACACCTTGTTAAGTGCCTGAATGTGTCCGAATCTTTTTGATAATTCTTTTATGGATACAACGTCCGTCATTTTCAAACCTAAAGATCGCGCGTTTCAAATCGGATATAGCCCAGTGTAAGAAAGAAAGCCGTATAAGCCAGAGACGCAACCACTGCGCCGAGCCAATGGGCCGGGGCCGGATGGAGCAGATTATTTTGCCATCCCCAGGGCAGGGCATATAAGATGTATTTGGCGGGTTTCCATGCAAAACCGCCGAGGATTGCCATAAGCAGTACTCCGGCGATTACCACCTTCGCCAGGATCAGAGAAAGAAACGGAGAGTTTACCGATGCGGAAATCAGCGAGCAAACGGCGATGTAGGGCACCATAAGAATCGCCAGGGCCAGAAAGCCCTGCACCGCCCAAATTGCCAGGTCAGGAGCGGGATAGAGTCTGGCCTTCATGCCGAGATAAAAAGTAATTGTAGCGATGATAATTGCCATAACGGCGGTTGAAAAAAAGGCTGTCCCGATAAAACGGCCAAAAAAGATGTTGCACCGTTCGGTCCTCAGGAGCAGGTATCGCAGGCCGTGGTTCTGAACATCACCGCTGATTTGGTTAAAAGCCAGGAAGGAAATCACAAAAGGCATACCGAATATCAGTATAAGAAAAATCACCGATAACAGAGCGGGCTTTTTCTCAATAAGAAAATTTGTCCATGGGTCGAAACCAGGGGTGTTATTTCCGGATTTTGCCGACGTTGAAGTATCATTCGGAAGGCTCATCTGAGTTAATGCAGCTTCTTTGGTGACTTGTTCAAATGATTTTATTCCCAGTACAAACTGGATAATCGGCTGGCCTATATCGATAATTGCTTTGTTGATGGCTTGAGGATTAGTTTGGCCCATTTGCTTTTTTTGCAGTGCCATTAATCGCTCGACAGGCATGATTATTATATGAGCTACGGAAAGGCCGAAGACCAGCGCAATCATAAGATAGACCAAACCCGAGCCACTTCGTACGGCAAACCGGCTCCAGTAAAGACTGATAAGGCGAACGTGGGCGAAATTTATTGTTTTCAGATTCATTTGTCGTGGACTTCCAACTTTTTAAAATACCAATAGAATCGTCCGGCTTTAGTTGGTCAGGTCCTCCTTAAAGGTGGTGTTGAGCAGAATAAGTGTAAGTACCGGATAAATCAGTCCGACCATGGTCATGATAGTAAAACCTCCCCCAGTCTCTGATGTTAAGATTATTCCGGAGACAACGCTGCTTATAATATCAATTACGGCATAAATATTGCCGAGGGTCCGTCCAAGGAATTTTTTCTGTTTGAGGTAACCTATCCCGGACAAGAGCAAGAGCACACTGGATACAAGAGAAAGAATGAGGACGAAAATGAATACAGGAATTCCCAGCTTTTGAAAGGCCTCCATCTGTGTCCTTTGAATCTCATTCAATTGATCAATCGGTATTATTCCGATGATTACAAGCAAGATAATTATCCAGCCAAGAATACCCAACAAATACAAGCCGGAAAAAATGAAATTAATTACTGCAAGGGCAGTCAAACCGCCGGGGCGTTTCTCTTGGTTCATTATCCTTTCCTTTCCTGATTTAAGATACGGACAGCAGTTGTTGAGTCTTACTTGTTTAGTCAACAATAGTATCCACGACATACCTTTGTTGTTTGCGTTTCAAAGAACTTAAGACACACCCGCATGTCGATGGTATGTTACTTTGGGGGGGCGGGTGAGTGCAAGAAAAAAAGTGCATAAGTCATAAGAGCGTAAGGTTCAAGGGGAAAAAAGATGCAAGTATTATTAAATAAATTCCTCCGATTCGGTCTATTTTGGTTACACCCAGGACAGGCTTCCTCGACCGTGCTCCCGGCGATAAACTCGGGACAGGCAGGACAGGTTGCGGGGGTAAATCTTTGGGTTCCTTCTGCCCGGTTGGGTTTGATGAGACGTTAAATTTTCTTCCGCAGGAACAGCCATACCCATCCATGATTTTCGTATTCGCGGGGCAGTTTCGAGCGCAGTTCTGTCAAACGTTTACGAATCGGCTCCATCTCCTTCTGGACCTGCTCGATACCCTCCTTCGTGCGCAGTCGGGAGGGGCCATGTATTTTCTGTACCAACTCACCGTAACTCTTTTGGACCTTCTGAAGCTCCTTTCGGAGCCGGTCATGCTCAGCCTTCTCTTCAGGCGTAGGCTCGGGCAGATCGGGTTTCTGGGCAGCGAAATCTCCGACGAGCAAATCGAGCAGGCCGTCACCATTCCAATCGGCCGCACAAATCTTGGAACGAGTTCCGCGGCGGACCTCTTTGGGTGCATTCTGTCCGGAGGTCCTCTTGCCGGGCGGCACAAGCTGTACGGCTGGAGCCAATTCAGGAGAATTGGCGTCACCGGTATTGCGGAACAGCAAGACACTGCCATCGTTGGCACCAACGAGCAGGTCGAGGTCGCCGTCGCCGTCCCAATCGGCGGTAAAAGGCCCGGCCCGGCGGCTTCTAACGCTCACAAGTCGTCGTTCCTTGCCAAAGGCATAGGACTGCGGCGTTCCTTCGTTGGGTACCAGGTAAACCTCACCATCTATATCGCCAATAATAAGGTCATAGTCACCGTCACCATCCCAGTCGGCCGCGTGTGCGGCTGAAGCCGTGCCCGTTATTCCGATGGGTCTGTCCGGTGTGCTCTCTAATCGCTGGCCCTGATAGTTAACAAACATCCCTTCGGGTGTTCTCTCGAATTTGGCGCTTCCGGCAATGCTAATCCCACCGTCAAATCCTCTTTCCCGTATCCCTCCACCTATGTTTATGATCCTGCCGTCTTTGTCCTTAATCATCTCAGGGTTTGCGAACGAATGGTCCGGCCCACTCTTGAACAAGAATATCTCGCCGGGCCATGAACCTGAGAGAAGGTCAGCGTGTCCATCGTTATTAATGTCCACAACATGTGGACCGAATCCGATGCATCACCCACTGGGCACACGGCCATCCTCTTTTCCATCTTTGAATTTTACCCCGGCCGCCAGCTTCGGTTGAGAATTCGTACCCTCATTGCGACATATCCAGAGAATCCCTTCTCCAAACTGACCAACCAGCAAATCCTTTATCCCATCGCCGTCAAAGTCACAGACAAAGGGAGCAGCGTGGCCAATATTCGTATCTATCGGCTTACCGGCCGCCTCAAGCCTAACCGGCGGGGCCAAATCCGGCGCCAGCCCGACATTTTCCATCGGAATAAGCCCTATTAGAACAAGAACAAGTACTCTTAGCATAATAAGTCCTCCCTTACATTAGCTCTTGATTCGTTGCTCGTCGTTTTTGGCCGGTGTTGCGTCTCGCGTCTCTGGTACTTTTCGTATTTTAGCTGTTCGTGATCATCAGTACAATGTTTTTTTTTTGAAGTAGAAAGAAGCCCGCAATTACGCTTTAGGCTCTGTTTGTGGGAAATTTAGATCGGCAAATTCTTTGTGGTGGTATTTTTTGGCGGCTTTGTCGCAGGCCTTTGCGGTCCGGACTTCATCTTTGAAGCATCCGAGGGTGACGGTATTGCCGTCGGTGGTTATTTTGGCAACGAACTTCTTCTCGCGAGGGTAGAAGCTTTGTTATTTCTATTGATTCTGCCAAAAGACGGCGGACCTGCAATATTGATTCCTGGGATTGGGACAGCTTCGGCCTGAGGGTTTTGTAATGGTATTTAGCAAAGACTTTCTAAAATGATATTCAATATTTTAAAAAAATTTGCAAAAGTATCGTATTTAGGGTATAATATAGAGTTTAGTATGATGGAAGTAATAAAGAAAATGGACTGGGTGTAAACATATCAGGGCCATGCAACAGGGTGTCGATAATAAGTTAAGGAGTGTAATTATGTGTAAACGAAGAGGGTTTACGTTAATAGAACTCCTGGTCGTAATCGCCATTATTGCTGTGCTGATGGCTATATTGCTGCCGGCACTGAACCGCGTCAAGGAACAGGGCAAGCGTGCGGTCTGCCTTAACAATCTGAAGCAGTTGGCGATGGCATGGATTATGTACGCTGATGAGAACGACGACAAGCTCGTAAACGGTGCGGCAGGCTATAGCTATCAGGATACGGGATGGGGAGATCACGGAAAAGAACAGGCTTGGGTGGGCACTTGCTGGGCCTCTGATTACGGAGCAGGCGGGCAGTTGCCGGCCGACGAACAAATAATACAGATCAAAAGCCCTAACGGAGCCCTCTGGCCGTATATCAAGGACGTAGACCTTTACAGGTGCCCGACCGGCAGCCGGGGAGAGATGCTGACCTACGCTATCATGTTCTCTATGAATGCTGTTAACCACACCGCGACTCAGGGAGTGCGCGGTGCACATATAAAGAAAAGGACCGAGATTCATAACCCGGCACCTGCCTACAGACTCGTTTTTATCGACGAGGGCTGGGTTACTCCTGATGCTTTTGCCGTTCATTATGACAGCGAGCAGTGGTGGGACGACGCCCCTGTCCGACACGGCGACGGCACGAACGTCTCTTTTGCGGACGGACATAGTGCTTACCAAAAGTGGAAAGGCGTCGAAACAATAAAGAACGGCAGAAATCTTTCGCGCGGCCATGCCGGCTCAGGATTCGTACCTCAGAGCTCTGACGGTTATCAGGATTTGTACTGGATGCAGAAGAGTACGTGGGGCAGATTAGGCTATACACCAACTCATTAAAAGCTTTGGCTTATTTTTAGTTGATTTTTTAAGTAAGAACTAATAAAATAAAAGTTTAGTTTGTTTTAAGTTTGTTTTAAAAATATACACTGCCAGCCAACAATGTATCGATAGTAAATTGAGGAGTATCTTAATGGGTAATCGAAAAGGATTTACATTAATAGAGCTTTTGGTCGTAATTGCCATTATCGCGGTGCTGATGGCTATATTGCTGCCGGCACTGAACCGCGTCAAGGAACAGGGCAAGCGTGTGGTTTGCATGAGCAACTTAAAACAGTTGACGATGGCGTGGATTCTGTACGCAGATGACAACGATGATGTCCTGGTCAACGGAGCAATAGGATACAGCAATGCCACAACCGGCTGGGGCCAGCATGCAGGTGAAGTAGCCTGGGTAGATGCGCTTAGAACCGGGTGGCAAAACCTGGAAGAACAGGAGGATGCAATAAGAACCGGGGCATTGTGGCCTTATGTAAAGGACATCCAGATGTACAAGTGTCCGACGGGCCGTAAAGAAGAGGCGCTTACGTATGCTATAATGTTTTCCATGAACGCTGTTAACCATCCTCCGACTCAGGGGGTACGCGGCGCACATATCAAGAAAAGGACCGAAATTACCAATCCGGCACCACCCTTCAGAGTCGTTTTTATTGACGAGGGCTGGATGACACCGGACGCCTTTGCCGTTAATTATGACAGCGAGCAGTGGTGGGACGACCCGCCGGTGCGGCACGGGGGCGGTACAACTGTCTCTTTTGCCGATGGGCACAGCGACCATTGGAAATGGAAAGGCACCGATACGATAAAGCGTGCCCAGCTTGTGGAGCAAAGCCACCAGGGCAACTGGACACCCGAAACGGAGGCGGGCTACAAAGACCTGTACAGGATGCAGAGAGGCTGCTGGGGAAAATTGGGTTATACACCAACTTACCCGTAGCTTCGAGTTTTGTTGAGTTTATTATTTTAGAGGGAGAGGGGATACAGTTGTCTGCTTTGTCCTTTTGCAAGTCTTCTTTCAAACCATACACGGCCTAAAGTCTCAATCCCTATCACAGGACATTAGCGGGTGCGGTTGTTTTTATTTCCAAAAACGCGGAATGATCCCGCCGGTCCGGCTGACGTACCGGCGGTACTGCTCGTCGAATTGCTCAAGCATCATCTGTTCCTCTTTGGGGGCCCGTATCAGATACAAGGGCACAAAAACTACCAGGAAGGCCCAGCCCGCGAGCCAGTTTTCCAATAACAATCCCTGTGCAATCGCCCACAGCAGGTGTGCGGCATACATAGGATGACGTATATGGCGGTATATGCCGTTTGTTACGAGCGCGTGTTCCTGCTTTATTTGTAGTATTGCAGACCAGTTGCGGCCGAGGTCTGCGTGCGACCTCCACAAGAGTAAAAGTGCCATTGCAAAAACAGCCGTGCCTATCCAGCCCAGCCAAGCGGGGAGGCGATAATCGGCAAAGTCCAACAATGGCGTAAAGATAAAGAAAAAAGGTAAAACCATTGCCAGGCCATCAACGATAAGAAGGATGATGTCCACTATGTCCTTGTGCTTTCTGACGGCTTTGCCATGTATGCATCTGAATGTATATATCTTTCGAATTACAGAGCCGACAATAAAACCCACAAGAAAAACGACTTTAAAAATAGTATCGACTCCCAGCAATGTTATCTCCTTTGCCGAACATTACCTTCCGGTTAGATTTTCATATTCCGGACCAATTTTATCGTCTGTTGAGTTTTGGTCAACAAAATGAATTTGTCTATCCGCAAAATAGAGCCATCAGTATGCCGGCAACGGCGACGGCGGAGGAGGGGAGAAGCAATTTAAAAATGATTTTGAGCAGTGAAGTCTGGAAGAAGCTGGCCGAGAGGGCTATACACAAGTGAACGGGTGTGAGCCAAAGGCCGAAAATCATGCCGGAAAAGGCCAGAGTTTCGAGCCCCATTTTAGCCTCGGATCCGGTGCCTATGAATGCGATAAGGAACGGATAGGTAATCGCTACGGTGGGCATCGTCACCCCAGTCGAGAAGCTGACCAGCATCGGCAGCAGGAAAAGAAGCAAACCCGGGGGGACATGGGCATTTGTTAGAAATTCCATAACGCTGCCGATGGCGCCACCGGCCTGGAGGTTGAGCTTAAAAAACAGCGCGCCGAAAATAAGAAGGACCATGTCCGGCTCGCGGGCGGCTTTAAATATGTGTGCCCATCGCTTACGAGGGACTTTGTGTATCACCAGCAAACCGATAATCGCCAAAAAGATTCCGACCGCAGGGGGCAAGTCGATGGCAATATATAAACCGGCGGTAAATGCGATAGGCCAGAAGACGTGCAGAAAGTCGAGCAGGTTGTGGCGGATGTGACGTTTGTCCTGAACGTGGTCTGGATGTTTCGGCGGTATGCCAAACATCAGCAGGACAATAACACCGCCCAGGATGCCGGCACCGGTCAGGATGACATGATAGGAAAACAGCTTTAATGCCGAGATACCAAGGAGGCTCTGGATAAGAGGTATGACCGGAAAAAGAGGCCAGATGGGTTCCCATTGATGTCGGAAGAAGAAGTTGATAGCTGCCAGGCGGCTGCGCTCGACGCCGATTTTATCGCCGGCATCGCGTACCATGGGAGCCGAGAGCATAATTCCGCCGGGTGTGGGCAGCATTCCCATCATCAGCGGTATCAGAGCCAGGGCAAACCTTCGGCTTTTAAACAGGTCCTGCATGGCCGGTACAAGCCGCTGAGAAAGACCGATTTCCTCCATCGCAGCGCCGATGACATTGACCAGCAGGAGCAGGGCCGTTAGCGAGACGAAAAGATAGCCCGTCGTTTGTGTTAGCGGCTTGCTTTGCCATTCCTCAGACAACGCCCTGCCTGCTTCCGACGGCCAGACGCCCAAAAGCAATGCCAAAAGACAGGCCGACAGCACCATCGCCAGGCCGATTTTGACCTTCAGCCGCAACTGCGTGACCAGCACAGCCAATGATATTATGATGGATATAAATGCGTACATGGCGGATTATATTAACAATAATAATTCGAAAAGGCAGGTTTTTTCTTGAAGGAAGAACGCTTACAATATTTTTTGGTCAGCTTTGATTGGATTCTTTTGTCGGAAAGGTCGCCTGTCTGCTGTTATATATCAGACCGCCCGATTCTTTATATTTTATCAGTACCTCGCGGGCTTCTTTTCGAAGGACATCCCGCAAAACAGTTATGCCGCGACTCTCAAGTGTATCGACCCAATCCGGCACTTTGACTCCTTCATCGAATCCTATTTCGCATGCATCCTGGCCGCGAGCGCCGCATATTAATCTTCGGACTCCCGACCAGGGAATAGCTCCAAGGCACATCGCGCATGGTTCGGTGCTGCTGGCAAGCTCGCAGGCAGGCATGCCTTCTGCGCCCAGGTCGAAGGTTTTGAGCTTTTGCTGGGCAAGACCAATGCATACCATTTCCGCATGGGCCAATGAACAGTTCGTATCAATTACAACATTAACGCCAACGGCAATAAGTCTTCCACTGTCCCGCTCAAAGATACCGGCCCCGAAAGGCCCGCCTGTTCCGTGTTCGACGTTCAGGCGTGACAGCTC